>NZ_JAPCIY010000023.1:0-53094 GCF_027707645.1 Aeromonas sp. QDB30
CCTCGATGAAGAAACGATGAGGTTAAGTGTGACGAGCGTATTGTCCGAAAAACAGGTGCTGATCTAGGGGCGCTTACCTTGAAGAGACGCCAGCAACCCCCAAACTGGATCTCAATCTGCCGGAGCAATAATTCCGCGCACATTGCAAAGAAGCCGCCCAATGGGCGGCTTCTTCATGGTGGCAAGTGGATGGGGTGCATCCGATATCAGTGAGCGCCGATATAGATGTCTTTGTACTGCTCGCGAATATCGAGGAACTTCTCCAGATTGGCCAGCATCAGGTCCACCAGGAGGGGGTCGAAGTGCTCTCCTTTCTCCTCCTTGATCAGCGCCAGCACCTGATCCAGCGGCCAGGCCTGCTTGTAGCAACGATCCGAGCCCAGAGCATCGAACACATCCGCCAGGGCGACGATGCGTCCTTCCAGCGGAATGTCCTCTCCCTTCAACCCGCGGGGATAGCCGCTGCCATTCCACTTCTCGTGATGGTTGCCCGCGATGGTGGCGCCTATCTGGAACAGGGCCAGATCACTGCCGGAGAGCATGTCCTGACCAAGCTGGGCGTGGGTTTTCATGATCTCCCACTCCTCGGGAGTGAGTTTGCCCGGTTTGTGCAAGATGGCGTCCGGGATCCCCACCTTGCCGATGTCGTGCAGGGGAGAGGCACGCTTGATGAGCTCGCACCTGTCCTCATTCATGCCGAGCAGCTTGCAGAACAATTCGGTGTAGAGGGCCACCCGCTTGACGTGCAAGCCGGACTCCTTCGAGCGGCTCTCCACCAGTTCGCCGATGCGATAGATGATCTCTCGCTGGTTGTCACCGATCACCTCGTTGAGCCGGATATTCTCCAGCGCCACTATGATGTTTTCGGTGAACAGGCTCAGCAGCCCGGTATCCATCTGGCTGAGCGGGCGAGTGGTCTCGATGTGGAACAGCAGGTGATGACGGGCATTCTGGCAATAGAGCACCATCTGGTTGCCATCGTAGACATTGGCTCCCTTGGCCATGGCACAGCGCAGGATTTCCGGCGCATCGACGAGGCGCAGCATGGGACCATCGCTGAGCAGAGGCTCGAGCACCTGATCCCGCACCTCATACGCCAAGTGCTTCACATCGTAAATCTGGGACTCTTCCAGATTGAGCAGGGCGCTGAGCTGGGTCTGGGCTCCTTCGACGAACTGGCGCAGGGCACGCTGCTCGAAGATCCCCTTGGACGCCTCGATGACCTTCTCCAGCCCCTGTCGATTGCTCTCAAGGGTTCGGATGTCCCGGTAAGAGCGCAGGCTGGCGCGCAGCAGGGTGCGCAGTTTCTGGGAGGTGAGCTCGGTCTTGTCCTTGTAGTCGTTGATATCGTAGTTGGTCACCACGTCATCTTCCGGGGCCTGGCCGGGCTGACCGGTTCGCAGCACGATGCGCACCATCTTGTTTTGCAGCTCGTCGCGCACGAATTTGACCACCTCGAGACCGGCATGATCGACCTCCATGACGACGTCGAGCAGCAGCAGGGCGACATCCGGGGTGAGGGCGAGCAAGGCTTTGGCTTCAGCCGCAGAGTAGGCGTGCAGAAAATCGATCGGCTTGCCGTCGAATTCAAACTTGTTCAGGGTGATTTTGGTGATGCGATGCACTTCGGGTTCATCGTCCACTATCATCACCTTCCAGCCGGCGGGACGCGGTGCTGATTGGGGAAGATCTTCATCATCAATAATCAGGATTTGATCATCCATTATGCAATCCTGTGTGTGATCCTGTGCTTACCTTAACCGCTTCATTCAATATAGGAAACGGATGGATATCCAAAATATGATCCAGTCGGTTTCTCTTTCTTCGTATCGGATGCCATCCACCAGCCCTTTCATGAAAAACGCCTCCACAAGGGAGGCGTTCTGGCATCAGAGGCATCAAGCTGCCCTGTGATAGGCGGAGGCTTCAAACAGTGCCTTGTTGGCCACTAGGTCGACGGGATCGAAGTCATCGACGTTGATGGTGCGAAGGCGACTCTCCTCGGCGCGCCGCAGCAGGTCCGCTTCGGCCTGGTTGATGACACCGAGGCTCAGGCCCGCCTCTGCCACCTTGTCGAGCTGGGTGAAGGGGCGTTTGCTCCCTTCGGCTTTGCACACCTTGTCAAACAGCGGCTCTGCGGTCAGCACATCGTCCAGCGCCTGTTCCAGCAGCCCGAAGGGGTTGCCCTCCTCGCGCGTCAGATATTGGCCCTCGGCCAGACGGCTGCGAGTGGCACTTGGCACCTGGAGCAGGCGGGCTACCTGGCTGTCGAGCTTGTCGGAGGGACGCTTCAGGTCGCGACCAAGGGGTAGCACGATGGCGCGCAGGGCCAGACCAATCCAGCGATTCGGGAAGTTGCGCAGCAACTCGTCGATCGCTTCCTGAGCCTTGAACAGGGCGTCTTGCAGTGCCCAGTGCAGCAGCGGCAGGTCGGCCTGCTGGCGTCCTTCATCCTGATAGCGCTTGAGGGCGCTGGAGGCCAGATAGAGCTGGCTCAGCACATCGCCAAGGCGGGCAGACACCCGCTCTTTGCGCTTGAGCTCGCCACCCAGGGTGCCCATCGCCATGTCTGACAGGAAGGCAAGGTTGGCGGAGAGGCGAGAGAGCTGCTGATAGTAGCCCTTGGTCTGATCCTTGTAGGGCGCGGCGGCGAAGCGGGCACCGGTCAGCCCCAGCCAGAAGCTGCGCACCAGGTTGCTGATGGCAAAGCCCACATGGCTGAACATCGCCTTGTCGAAATCTTTCAGCGCCTGTTCTTTGTCGGGGTGGCTGGCGGCCAGCATCTCCGGCAACACATAGGGGTGGCAACGGATGGCTCCCTGACCATAAATGATCATGCTGCGGGTCAGGATATTGGCTCCCTCGACGGTCACGGCGATGGGCGCCCCCTGATAGCCACGGGCCAGATAGTTGCTCGGCCCCATACAGATGGCCTTGCCGCCATGGATGTCCATGGCATCGATGATGCACTTCTGGGCGCGGTCGGTGAGGTGGTACTTGACGATGGCGGAGATGACCGAGGGTTTTTCACCGAGATCGATGCCGGTGACCGTCAGTTTGGCGGCGGCGCCCATGATGTAGGCGTTGCCACCCAGGCGTGCCAGCGGCTCTTCAATCCCTTCCATCTTGCCAATCGGCAGCTTGAACTGGCGACGGATGCGGCTGTAGGCACCGGTGGCCAGGGCCAGCATCTTGACGCCGCCCGTGCTGTTGGAGGGCAGGGTGATGCCGCGGCCGACGGAGAGACACTCCACCAGCATGCGCCAGCCCTGACCGGCCATAGCCGGACCGCCGATGATGAAGTCGAGCGGTACAAACACGTCTTGGCCGCGGGTCGGGCCGTTCTGGAACGGCACGTTGAGCGGGAAGTGGCGACGACCGATATCGACTCCCTTGATGTGGGTCGGAATGAGGGCGCAGGTGATGCCGAGCTCTTCTTCCTCACCCAGCAGGTGGTCAGGGTCACGCAGCTTGAAGGCGAGGCCGAGTACGGTGGCGATGGGAGCCAGGGTAATGTAGCGCTTGTTCCAGGTCAGGCGCATGCCGAGCACCTCTTCCCCTTCCCACTCGCCTTTGCAGACGATGCCGAAGTCGGGAATCGAGCCCGCATCAGAACCCGCTTCCGGACTGGTCAGGGCGAAACAGGGGATCTCCTTGCCGACAGCCAGACGGGGCAGGTAGTAATCCTTCTGCTCGTCAGTACCGTAGTGTTGCAGCAATTCACCCGGCCCTAAGGAGTTGGGAACGCCGACGGTGGAGGCGAGCACGGCGCTGGCGCCGCACAGCTTTTGCAGCACGCAGGACTGGGCGTAGGCGGAGAACTCCAGCCCGCCATATTTCTTCTTGATGATCATGGCGAAGAACTTGTTGTCCTTCAGGTATTGCCACACCTCGGGAGAGAGATCGGCACGCTCGTGGGTCACTTCCCAGTCGTTGACCATGCGGCACACTTCTTCAACCGGACCGTCCATGAAGGCCTGCTCTTCGGCAGACAGCGTGCTGACCGGAATGGCGTGCAGCTTCTTCCAGTCCGGGTTGCCGGCAAACAGATCCGCTTCCCACCAGGTCGTCCCCGCTTCGATGGCTTCCTTCTCGGTTCGGGACATCTCCGGCATGATGGACTTGTAGATCTTGAACAGCGGCTTGGTCAGCTGGTTGCGGCGAAACTCCACCAGATTGAGGGGCAGGGCTATCACCGCGAACAGCGCCCACACCAACAGGGGCACATGGCCATAGAAGGTGCCGGCGACCAGGGCGGCGGCCGTGGCAAGCGTGGCGGTGAACAGGGACGCACGGCGATAGGCCATGGCGCCGATCACCAGGATCACCCCGAGCAGAGTGAGGGTCGTCGTCATTGTTTGCTCCTTGCATGAATTGCCGAGGTTGGGAAATTGGCGTTAACTGATCCAGAGGTCTGACCTGTTGGATGTGGCCCCTGTTGTAATTCATACGCACAAACTTATCAAGCTGTTTACAAGCCTGTTACCTTGGCTCTGTGATCGGCATAACGCGCTGCCCGCCCCATCTTGGCGGGCGGGGGGCGACGATTGGACTGGCTTGTGCGACAATGCCGCCACCCTATGTTGGACGACGAGATTTCAAGAACCATGTACCAAGAACTGATCCGCAACGAGTTGACCGAGGCTGCCAGCGTGCTTCAGGCGTTCCTGGCAGATGAGCAAAATCTGAAAAACATCGAGGCGGCGGCCAAGCTGCTCGCCGACTCCTTCAAGCAGGAAGGCAAGGTTCTTTCCTGCGGCAACGGCGGCTCCCACTGCGATGCCATGCACTTTGCCGAGGAGCTGACCGGTCGTTATCGCGAGAACCGCCCAGGCTATGCCGGCATCGCCATCTCCGATCCCAGCCACCTCTCCTGCGTCTCCAACGACTTTGGCTATGACTATGTCTTCTCCCGCTATGTGGAGGCCGTCGGCCGTCGTGGTGACGTGCTGCTTGGCATCTCCACCAGCGGCAACTCCGGCAACATCCTCAAAGCCATCGAGGCGGCCCGTGCCAAAGGAATGAAGGTGATTGCCCTGACCGGCAAGGACGGCGGCAAGATGGCTGGTCTGGCCGATGTGGAGATCCGTGTGCCGCACTTCGGTTATGCCGACCGCATCCAGGAAGTGCACATCAAGGTGATCCACATCCTGATCCAGCTGGTTGAAAAAGAGATGGCCAAGTAATCAACGATCCGGGATTGAGAGGGGGGATGGGTGACCATACCGGCCCTCTCATCCAGCCGTGACGGTTGATTGACGAAACCAGAGTCAAGACATTCAGGGAGTGGATGGTATATGTGCGAACTGCTCGGCATGAGTGCCAATGTGCCGACCGACATCTGCTTCAGCTTTACCGGGCTGATGCTGCGGGGCGGCAAGACAGGTCCCCACAAGGATGGCTGGGGGATCACCTTCTATGAGGGGCGGGGTTTTCGCACCTTCAAGGATCCCGAACCCAGTGCCCAATCTCCCATCGCCAAGCTGGTCCAGGCACTGCCCATCAAGAGCCGTGCCGTGGTCAGCCATATCCGGCAGGCGAACCGGGGGTGTGTCTCCCTGGAAAACACCCACCCCTTTACCCGCGAACTGTGGGGCCGTTACTGGACCTTTGCCCACAATGGCCAGTTGACCGGTTACAAGAAGCTGCCCACGGGGCGGCACCGCCCGGTAGGCGACACCGACAGCGAGCACGCCTTCTGCTGGCTGCTCGACAGGCTGGAGCACAAGTACCCCAAACGGCCGGCAAATTTCCCCGCCATGTTCCGTTACCTCGCGACCCTGTGCGACGAGCTGCGCGGGCTCGGGGTGTTCAACATGCTGCTGTCGGACGGAGAGTTCGTGATGACCTATTGCAGCAACAACCTTTACTGGTTGACGCGCAGGGCTCCCTTTGGCGAAGCTCGTCTGCTGGATGAGGATGTGGCCATCGACTTTCAGAGTGAAACCACGCCGAACGATGTGGTGACCCTGATCGCCACCCGGCCGCTCACCGGCAACGAGAATTGGGTGAAGATGGTGCCCGGGGAGTTCTGCCTGTTCAGGCTGGGCGAGCTGGAATATGGCAATGCAGCCAACTTGTTGAACCAGAAATAAAAAATACCAGGGTAGATGTCTACCCTGGTTCTTCGCAGCAGCCATACAGGCAAAAAGGGATGAGAGAGGTGTTGCTGAGCCGCATCATTCTCATGGGTTGCATTGTTACTTTAATGTTAATTTTGTGACAACCTTTATCTCTCTCCATTCTGACTGACATACCGATAACTTGAAGCTGCTCACATTCTGGTGTCCCAAGAGCATCCGGAGCGATACGGGTATGCCCGAAGGGCGGGTGACAGCGGGGCTGTGGGTCCGCTATATTGTGGTCTGTTTGAATACCATCATAGGGAAGAGAAGATGGAGTGGCTGGATCAGAAAGTGCTGCGACAACTGGCAGATGATATCGGTCACGAGATGATGCCGGTCGTCATCTCGGTGTTTGTCGAAGAGGTAGGCGAGCAGTTGGCCCAATTAAGACCGCTTTTTGAGCAGCGGGACTGGTCAGCCCTGGCGCGTGTTGCCCACAGCATGAAATCGTCCTGTGGCAGCTATGGCGCCAAACCCAGCTATCAGCAGGTCATGGATCTGGAGTCCGCCTGTCGCCGGGAAGATGAGCAAGAGGCCGGCAGACTGCTGGCTGAGCTGGAGCACTCCCTGCCCCAGGTCTTCACCCATCTGGCCCAGTTTCACTGATCCAGAAGGGCATCAGCCCGCCATGTCGCGCTCGCCAAGCCTGTTCAGGATCACGGTGTCGAGTGCCAGCCGCAGCTTGAGGCGGTCGTGGCGGTGGGGGAGGGCTGCTTCACCCAGCTCGGCCCGAACGAGGCAGTGCTGCAGCTCGGGTACCTGGGGGCCCTCGGGAGCCAGAATGGCATCGATCCGGCCGCTGCCTATCCGCTCTTCCAGCCAACGATGTTGACTGGACAGTGACAACTGGCCTGCCGGACCCTCTTCGTCCACCAGATTGCTGATGAACACGACGATGGCGCGGCTGCTGCGGATCGCCTCCGCAATCTCGCGCAGCAGCAGAGGAGGCATGATGGAGGTGAGGAAGCTGCCCGGCCCCAAGATGATCATGTCGGCCTGGCTCAGCGCCTCGACCGCTTCGCGCGTGGCGGGTACGACCGGTTTCAGGCTCAGGGCCCGTGGCGGCGTGGTGAGCTGATCGATGGAGACCTCCCCCAGGATCTGATCGCCACAGACGGTGTGGGCGCACAGATCGGTGGGATGCTCGGACATGGGCAGCAGATTGGGTTCAATTTCCAGCATGTCGCTGATGAGCCGGATGGCATCCAGGGGGCGCACGCAGAGGTTGTCGAGGGCCAGCAGCATCAGGTTGCCGAGGTTGTGGCCCGCGAGCTCGCCGCGGCCGGTAAAGCGGTGCTCGAACAGCTGGCTACCGATGCTGGGGGTGGTCACCAGCTGGTTGAGGCAGTTGCGCAGATCCCCCCAGGCGATGCACTCCTGGCTTTTGCGCAGGCGTCCGGTGGAGCCGCCATCATCCGTGGTGGTGACGATGCCCGTCAGCCGGGATCCCAAGAACGACAGGGAAGAGAGCACCCGGCCCATACCGTGCCCGCCGCCGATGGCGACAACCCGGTCGAAGTCATTGATATTTTTCTGCCACATGCAGTGATCCCGTGGGAGGCCAATGGGCACCATTCTAGTCTCCATGGCCAGGTAATTGTTTGATAAGGGTATGATTTTTGCTTGATGCCAGCATCCCGTACCCCTAGGAGACGATGTTGAACTTCCTGACGGCTCACTCGCTTGCCGAGACGACCCCACTGGCCGCCCAACAAGTTACAGAGCGGTTGCATGCCCAGTCATCCCATGTTCCATCGTTGTTGCTGGTCTATTTTACCCAAGCACACGAGGCGGCGGAACTGCGCCGTGCGCTCAAGGCACGTTTTCCCGATACCCGGCTGATAGGTTGCAGCTCCTGCGGCGGTATCCTGACCCAGGATGGCCATCATGGTCGGCATGGCTGGAGCCTGTCGGTCGCCGCCCTTTATGATGACAAGGGGGCCTATGGCGTGGCTGGCCAGATGGGGGATCAACCGGATGTGCGGGCATTGCTGCGCCGCGCCATCGCCGATGGTGGCCGACCGGGAGAGCTGCCGCAGCTCGTGTTGCTGCACACCAGCCCGGGGCTGGAGGAGGCTGTGCTCGCGGGGATCGACGCCGAGTTTGGCGCGACCGTTCCCGTCGTCGGCGGGTCGGCGGCAGACGACGGCGTGGCCGGGCAGTGGCAGCTGTGCTGGGACGAAGGGGAGGGATCACAAGGGTGCGTGTTGGCGGTGCTTTACCCCGATTGCCAACTGGCGTTCCAGTTTCATTCAGGCTATGTACCCACCGAGTGTCGCGGCATCATTACCGGGATAGACGGGCGGGAGGTGCTGACCATCGATCACGAGCCGGCGGCCCGGGTCTATGGTCGCTGGACCGAGCGTGCGACGCCCTGGCCGGTGGGCCCCATCCTCAGGGAGACGACGCTCTCGCCACTGGCCCGTCAGGTCGGCATGCTCGATGACCTGCCCTACTACAAGCTCTCCCATCCCGAGGCGGTGACGGCGCGGGAGGGGCTGCGCCTCTTTACCGAGACCCGACTGGGAGAGCGGCTGCTGCTCATGTACAGCAGCCAGGAAGGGTTGTTGCAGCGCAGCCTGAATGCGGTGAATATCGAGCCTGAATATGGCATGGCGAGCAATATGCGCCCCTTTGGCGCCCTGGTGGTGTTTTGTGCCGGTTGTCGGCTGGCACTGGGGGACAGGCTGGGGGACATCGTCAGTCAATTCAGTCAGAGGCTGGGTGAGATCCCCTTCATCACGCCCTTTACCTTCGGTGAACAGGGACGATTACCCCATGGTGAGCTGGCACACGGCAACCTCATGGTGTCGAGCGTAATCTTCCTCGAGAGCTGACACTGTGCTGGATTCAAGATGATAGGCAATAGCGAACTCGAAACCCTGGGTGACAAACTGCAAACCACGCTGGTGGAGCTGATGCGTTGCCGGGAGCGGGAGGCCAGATATCGGGAGGAGTCCCAAGCCCTGTTGTGCGGGGTGGCGACCCTGGCACAGGCCCAGAGTCTGGAGCAGGTACTGGAGAGTCTCATTCTTGCTCTCAAGCCCTTTATCGGATTCGAACAGGCGGACGTGGTTGCCTGGGAGGCCGTGGGGGGCAGCACCCATCTGAGCACCCAGCCGGACGAGGTCGGCAGGATCTGGTCGCTGACACCGCTCTTCTCCAGGGCCATCGAGGGGGAGACCCTGGTTATCTATGATCCTGCCCAACTGCCTGAGCTGGCGCCGCTGGCGGGGGCGCCGGGCTGGGCCAGCGTCATGATGACAGGCTTGCAGGGACCGGGGTTTTCCGGTGTGCTCATCTGCCGGCACGGCGTGGCGGGCACCTTCGATCTCAAGAGCAAGGCGGCGATGCAGCGTTGTCGCCCGCTCATCTCCCAGGCCCTGGTCAACATCGCCTATCGGGCTCGCCTGCAAGAACAGGTTGACCTCAAGACCCTGGCTCTGCAGGCCAGCGAACAGCGTTTTCGCAGTTTTGCCGCCATGGCCTCCGACTGGTTCTGGGAGACCGATCCCCAGCACAGGCTCAGCTATGTCTCTGCCCCTGGCTATCAGGGGGAAGTGCTGGCCCGCCAGACGGGGAGAAGCCTCTATGATTTTGCCCACGACAAGCAGGACCCGGCCTGGAGTCACTACCGGCACCTGATCGCCCACCATCTGCCGGTGAGGGGAATGCGGGCCCAGGTGATGCTGGCGGGCGGGCCTTGCTGGATGGAGATCAATGCGGAGCCTTGCCATGATGCCGGTGGCCGCTTCCTCGGCTATCGGGGCACGGCGCGGGAGATAGGCAGCCAGATCCGCCGCGAGCAGGAGCTGGCGCGGGCGCGGGATGATGCCGAGACGGCCAACCGTGCCAAATCCCAGTTCCTCGCCATGATGACCCACGAGATCCGCTCTCCCATGAACGCCGTGCTGGGGATGCTGGATCTGCTGCAGCACGGCCGGCTCGACACTCCGCAACAGACCCTCATCGGCCATGCCACCCACTCTGCGCATCTGTTGCAGACCATCATCGACGATGTGCTCGATTTCTCGAAAATAGAGTCACATACCCTGACGCTGCACTGTGAACCCTTTCAACCAGCCGAGCTGTGCCGTGCCCTGGTGGAGCCCTTGCAGGCACAGGCCAGTGCCAAGGGCATCACACTGCACTGGCATCTGGATGAGACGCTCCCTGAACGCCTTCAAGGGGATGCCGTCCGCCTCTCCCAGGTGATAGGCAACCTGCTTGGCAATGCCGTGAAGTTCACCTCCGTCGGCAGCGTGCGTCTGGCGTTGACCTGGGAGGAGGAAAAGCTGGGGGTCATGGTCAGCGACACGGGGATCGGCATCTCCACCGAGGATCAGACATTGCTGTTTGAACCCTTCTATCAGGTCGACAGTTCGGCAACCCGCCGCTTCTCCGGCTCGGGGCTCGGGCTGGCCATCTGCAGGCGGCTGGTGCAGCTGATGGGGGGAGACATTTGCGTGCAGAGCACGCCTGGGCTGGGAAGCTGCTTCTGGTTCGAGCTGCCCGGGATGGCCTCTCCCTGTGCTCCGGCCGCCGCCCCCGATAGTGAAGAGTGCGCCAGACTGGAGCTGGATGTGCTGGTGGTGGAAGACAGTCCGGTCAATCAGCTGGTGGTATCCCTGATGTTGCAGAAGCTGGTGTGCAGGGTGAGGCTGGCAGGTAATGGGCTGGAGGCCCTGGCACAGGTGGCGAAGCAGCAGCCGGACCTTGTCCTGATGGATATGCGGATGCCGCAGATGGATGGGCTGGAGGCGACCCGGCGCCTGCGGGACATGGGGTGCGAGGTGCCCATCGTCGCGTTGACGGCCAATGCCATGATGGAGGACAGGGCCCGCTGCCTTGCCCAGGGCATGAACGATTTTCTGGCCAAACCCATCAGTCTTGCCAGGCTGCGAAGCTGCCTGCTCCGCCATTGCAGGTGATGTCGGCCGATTTTGGGTAAAAAAAATGGTCAACCTGGTGGTTGACCAATTCTTCAGCAAATACTGAAGAGAGCACGGGATAAATCGGGTTGTACGGTTTTATATGAAAAAGTCGTGCCAACTTTTCAAAACCTGTTATTTGCGGCCTGTAGCTGAATTGTGTGTTATTTATCGCTACCGTGATTGCAAAATGCAATTCTCATTTTTTCATTATAAGAATGCAGTGCCGAGAATTCGCGTTTTGCAAACCAACCGTTGACTCACTCTTTGACTCACTGTGCGATCAGTCGGCGCAAGAACTGGCGCGCCGCTTCACTGTTCTGTTTGGCAATCAACATCTGTTTTTCATAGATCGGCATGGGCAGGATCTCGAGCCAGCGTTGGCAGAGCCAGGCTGCATCGTCGAACTGCTTGTCCGGGTAGAGCTCATCCAGTTCCGGGTATTGTGCAAAGACCTCTCTCAAGCGGCTGACCAGCTGGTTGTCGCTGATATCAGAATCCGCACTCGGCCAGTTGGGCAACGGCTCGACCTGGGCGTGCCTGAGGCCTGCGTCATCCGTTTCCATCTCGTGGATGCAGAAGCGTTCAAGGCCGAGCACGGTGACCCCGAGCAAACCGTCGTTGAGGGTATAAAAATCAGTCACCTTGACGCGGGTTCCGACCGGGAGAATCCGTCCGCAGGTGCCCGTGCTGGTGGTCTCTTCCATCACGATGCCAAAGCCACGATCCTCGAGGAAGGACTCCTTGAGCATCTGCAGGTGGCGCGGCTCGAACAGGCGAAGGGGGAGCTTGCCACCGGGCAGAATGTGGGACGGCAAGGGGAACAGTGCCAGTTGTTGAAGTTTCATGTTCCATCCTCCTAATCAGTCATTGCTGAATGTGACAATGCAGTGACCGTGCCAGAGAGAGGTGGCGTGGCGAAGGGGTGAGTCATTTCCCGTGGTTATTTTTAATATCCATTTAAAATCAATCTATTGTGATTTGATGTCGCGAATGCAGGCAAGGCAGTGCGAAAGGGATTCAGGTGAGGTGTAAGGGCGCCGAACATACCCTGTGTGCAGAATGAGTCTATTTTCGCATATTGCAAATTTGATTCATGCAAAATGCCTGTTACAGACCCATTGAGCGATTGGGGGCAAAGGCCAGGGGATCAGGTGGTCAATTCGGTGTGCTGTGTCATGCCGTCCAGCATCAGGGCGGCTATCTCGTCATACATCTGACCAGGCCTGTGCCAGTGCCGGGGTAAAACCACTGCCGAGACGCCGTGCCAGCACCTGGGTCAGCGCCTGCTTGAGCAGTGCAAACTGGTGGGGTTGAACGTTGAATCGCTGGTGACGCCTGCCGAGATCGCGAATGATGAAACCCAGTGCATCCAGCTGGGAGAGGCTGGTGATGACGGTGTTCAGGGTGTCCGACACCTTGGCAACGGGCAGCTCCTGATGTGGGGGAAAGAGGGCCCTGAGTTCGGGGGACAATCTGAACAGCTCTTCATACACCTCCTGGACATAGCTGTTGTTCAGGGCGCTCACCCTGCCCCAGGCTTTCTGGACCAGCTCTATCTGCTCAAAGGTCATGTCGATGTTTCCTTCCCGTGCGATGTCATGAAAATAATAATCCATCTACTCAATAGAGCACCGGGTTCCGCGCCATTTGGGGAAAAGGAGAGGGGGCCAGCAAGGAGGCACGGATGGTGACCCCTTGCTGGCAGGAGGCCGGGACCTCAGTTGCGCTGTTCCAGGTACATGACGGCTGCTTCGACGCGGCTTTGGGCCTCGAGCTTTTTCAGCAGGCTCTTGACGTGGACCTTGACGGTTCCCTCGGAGATATGGAGCACGGAGGCGACCTGCTTGTTGGACAACCCCTTGGCGATTTCACGCATGATCTGCATCTCGCGTCGGGTCAGGCTCTCCAGCTTCTGCTGCAGGTGGTCCAGCTCGTAGATGTTCTCGAGATAGGGACGTAGCGGCTCGCTCAGGATCTGCTTGCCGGTCATCACGTCAGCCAGCTGGGCCAGCAGCATGTCAGGCTCGGTGTCCTTGAGCAGATAGCCGTCCGCGCCTGCCTTGAGCAGGGCAACCACATCCTGGCGGGCGTCAGAGACGGTCAGGATCACCACGCGGGAAGTCACCTCTTCGGCCCGCAGCGCCTTGAGGGTATCGAGACCTGACAACCCCTTCATGTTGAGGTCGAGCAGGATAAGGTCCGGTTCGGACTCCTTGGCCATGGCCACTGCGTCGGTGCCGTTGGAGGCCTCGCCAACCACGTCGATGTTATCTTCCAACTCCAGCAGTTGCACAATTCCCTTGCGCATCAGGGGATGGTCATCCACGACCAGAACACTGTATTTCATCTCGTCCATCAGGCGTCTCTTGTTAGGCTGGTGGGAAAGGTCAGGTGTATGCGGGTGCCCCCGGAGGGCGGTTCACTGATGGTCAACTGGCCGCGCAATTTGCTGGCGCGTTCATTCATGATGCTGAGACCGTAGTGATTCACCGCCGAGCTTGCGCCCCTTATTCCAACACCATCGTCTGCAATCTGAACCTGGATGTTACCATCAGCCAGGGTCTCACAGCTAACGTCAATGTGCCGCGCGCTGGCATGCTTGATGGCATTGAGCACTGCCTCACGGATCAGCTGCAGGATGTGGATGTGCTGCCCCGCTTCAAGGTCGGTGTCCGTCAGTCCGTACTGGAGCCTGATGTCGGCGTGCGTCTGGGGTTTGAGCTGCTCGAGCATGACCGCGATGGCTTCACCCAGGTTGGCATCGCCGATGCTGAGGCGGAAGGTGCCGAGCAGTTCGCGCAACTGGGTATAGGCATTGCTGAGTCCCTCGTCGATCTGCTCCATGGCTGCCTCGGTCTTGGCCCTGTCCCCCTTGGCGAAGGAGCGCTTGAGCAGCGTGGCCTGGATCTTCAGGTAGGAGAGGGCCTGGGCGAGGGAGTCGTGCAGTTCACGGGCGATGACGGCGCGCTCTTCCATCAGCAGCAGGCGCTGGTGCTGCAGCAGGGTCTGATCCTTGTGCAGCACCTGGGCCAGCAACATGGAGAAGTTCTTCATCAGCCGCTCGTCGATGGGGTGGTCGCTTATCAAGTCGAGCCGGCCGTACTCCTCGTCATCCATCTGCAGGTAAAAGCTCACCACGGCGTCCAGATCCCCCGGCCACCCCTTGCGCCCAGTGATGTAGACCGGCATCGCATTGTGCTCGAAGCGGGTTAGGCGGATGTACTCGATGTGCTGGTGGGCGGCGGCCCGCTCCAGCAGCTTTTGCAGGGTGCGGCGGCTGAGGGGCGCCGCGTGCAGTTTCTGGGCGGTGGAATAGAGGAAGGACAGGGTGTCGTTGGCCTGTTGCAGCTTGGCCGTTTTCTCCTCCACCTTGCTCTCCAGCTCCCGGTAGAGTTTGCCAAGCTCGTCGGCCATGGTCGCGAACGCCCCCGACAACTCTCCCAGCTCGTTCTCACAGTGGGGGGGCAGGGTGAGATCGAACTCCTGACGCTGGATCTGGCGTGCGCAATAGACCAGCTGGTTGAGGGGCGCTACCACCTGCTGGCGGGTGAAGCGCACCGTGCACCAGGCGATGGTGATGATGGCGAGCAGCCCTAGCCCCTCGGCCAGCGCCAGCATGCGCACCTTGAACTCCACGTGGTACTGCATCTGGTTGACGAAGTCATCGATGGCGGCGACGAACTGTTCCGTATTGTCGGTATAACGGCTGGGGGTGGCATTCTCGATGTGTTCGCGCATCACTTGCCATTGCAGCAGGACTTCACCATAGGTGCGGCGCAGTGAGGCGGGCGTGATCCAGCGCTGGGTCTCCTGCAGCTCGGGGGCATGAAGGGTCTGTTCAAACTGGGCGAGCCGGCCGAGGACGACCTGATCCTTCTCGATTTCATAGGCCATGCGGTAGGCCTGCATGCGCAGGGATCCCGACAGGTTGATGGCCTTGGCATCGGGAACCGAATAGAAGAGGGTGACCATGGCCACCACGGCGATCAGGCTGGCCATGAACAGGATCAGCACCATGGAGCGACCGATGGCGCTGCTGACCGACTGCACTCTGAACCATTTTCCCATGCCGACCGGCTCCCTTTTCACCCACAAAGACCCCACAAAGTAGCATGGGAGTGTACTCCAAGTTGTGCTAGCATCGAAAAACTAGATGAACTCCGAGCGATTTTGCCTAAGTCATTGAGATAGGGGGAGATCGCCGTCAGCCGATGTTCGAGCTGAAAGGGTCAGGAAAGAAATGCCCTGGCCTCCCGTATTTGGAAAGGTGTTTATGTTGCCACTTGAAGATGGTTTTTCCCGTCGCTTTTACTATTTGCGTCTGTCGGTCACCGACGTCTGCAATTTCCGCTGTACCTACTGTCTGCCGGACGGCTATCACCCGCCGAAAGGAGATGGTGAGGGGCGCCAGTCCTTCCTCTCCCTGGAGGAGATCCGTCGCGTCGTCTCCGGGTTTGCGGCCATGGGGACGCGCAAGGTGCGTCTGACCGGAGGCGAGCCCTCCCTGCGCCGCGACTTCACGGCCATCATCGAGACCGTGGCCAATACTCCCGGCATCGAGAAGGTGGCCATGACCACCAACGGGTATCGCCTCAAGGAGCGTGCCCGCGAGTGGTTCGATGCGGGGCTGACGGCCCTGAACGTCAGCGTCGACAGCCTGGATCCCCGCCAGTTCCACCAGATCACCGGCGAGAACAAGCTGGCGGAGGTGATGGCGGGGATAGACGCCGCCCTGAGTGCAGGTTTCCGGTCGGTCAAGATCAACGCCGTGCTGCTCAAGGGGCTCAATGATCATCAGCTCGAGACATTCCTCGCCTGGATCCGGGACAAACCCATCGAGCTTCGTTTCATCGAACTGATGCAGACCGGCGAGATGGACGCCCTGTTTCGCGACCACCATACCAGCGGTGAACTCATCAAGCAGCGCCTGCAAGAGAGCGGCTGGGTGCAGCAGCTGCGCGGCCTGGATGATGGCCCTGCCCAGGTGTTCACGCATCCGGACTCGAGGGGCGGGGTGGGGCTCATCATGCCCTACAGCAAGGATTTTTGCGCCGGTTGCAACCGGCTGCGGGTCTCCTCCAAGGGCAAGCTGCACCTGTGTCTCTTTGGCGACAACGGGGTGGAACTGCGGGATCTGCTCACCGATGACAGCCAGCAGGAGGCGCTGCAATGGCGTATTCGCCAGGCGCTGACCGGCAAGGCCGCCACCCATCGCCTCCATGAAGGCAATGCAGGCATGACCCCTCACCTGGCCTCCATCGGCGGCTGACAGCCGCCGTGCACCTCAAATAACCTTCGATTAATTATCAATCCTCACATAGGGGTAATTTACCTTGCCCCTGCTGTGTCTAATTGCGCCAAGGGTTTGATCCAGCGCAAGAATCCCCCCTGTTTATCTCCCTGGTGGTATATCCCCTGACTTGTCAGGGCCGCAATATACACCCACGCTTATAATTGGTATTGAAAATGCCAGTCACGGGATCCGCGCGGGGGCATTCGTCCCCGAAAAGAGGAGTCGATATGACCGACGGGGTCAACTTGTCACGCAGAGGCCTGTTTCGGGGACGCCTTAGCGCCCCCAAGGCTGGGATCCAGTTGCCCTGGTCCGTCTCCTGGGACGAGTTCGTGGCCGGCTGTACCCGCTGCGGCGACTGTCTGGCGGCCTGTCCGGAGCAGATCCTGATCAAGGGAGACGGGGGCTTCCCCACGGTGGATTTTCACCGCGGCGAGTGCACCTTCTGCACCGAGTGTGTGAGCGCCTGCCAGGCGCCGGTGTTCAGGCCGACAACCCAGACACCCTGGGAGTATGTGGCCCATATCGAGGCGGGCTGTCTGGCCACTGCCCAGGTGTTCTGCCAGCGCTGTCAGGACAGCTGCGAGCAGCAGGCCATCCGCTTTTCCCCCCGGCTGGGGCGCGTACCCACCCCCGGCATCCATGCCGAGTCGTGCAACGGCTGCGGGGCCTGCGTAGCGGATTGCCCAGTGGGCAGTATCAGCATCGGTCTGTCTCGTGGCGAGGCTTCGCGATGACCCAAGAGACGAACAAGTTGGAAAACGGTGATATGACGCGAGAAGAGTTCCATGTATCCAGCCTGGTGGTGCTGACCCAGCCCGATCTGCGCCACGCCCTGGCAGAGCGGATTGCGACCCTGGACGGGGCCGAGATCCACGCCGTCAGCGAGGAGGGCAAGCTGGTGGTGACCCTGGAGGGGCCGAGCCAGCGCCCCATCATGGCGGCCATCGACACCATTCAGGGGTTGCCCGGGGTGCTCTCTGCGGCCCTGATCTACCACCAGTTCGATGAAATGGACGCCGAAGATGGGGAATAAGGCGTCATGTGGCAGAAGCGCAAGAGTCGTTCGCTGACCGCCACGGGTAATACACGGGATGCCGGGTCTGTTGTCTGCGTTCGATGAACGAAAAGCCCAGAGCAAAGGAATAAAGCGCCATGGAGCTGAGCCAGCGCGGCTCGTCACAATGGCTGTCATTGATGTGATTAAGCAATGCGAGGATATGTCATGAAGCTGAGTCGACGCGACTTTATGAAGGCCAATGCGGTGGCGGCAGCCGCTGCCGTGGCCGGTGTCAGTGCCCCCACTCTGGCGGCGAACCTGATCACCAGTACCGACAAGACCGCCATCACCTGGGACAAGGCACCGTGCCGCTTCTGCGGGACCGGCTGTTCCGTGCTGGTGGGCTCCCAGGCTGGCCGCGTCGTGGCGACCCAGGGGGATCCCGATGCACCGGTCAACCGTGGCCTGAACTGCATCAAGGGCTACTTCCTCTCCAAGATCATGTACGGGGAGGATCGCCTGACCCAGCCCATGCTGCGCATGACGAACGGCAAGTTCGACAAGAACGGCAACTTCGCCCCCATCAGTTGGGATCAGGCCTTCGACATCATGGCCGAGAAGTTCAAGGCGACCCTGAAAGAGAAGGGCCCGACCGCCGTCGGCATGTTCGGCTCCGGCCAGTGGACCGTCTGGGAAGGCTATGCCGCCGCCAAGCTGATGAAGGCAGGCCTGCGCTCCAACAACCTGGATCCCAATGCCCGTCACTGCATGGCCTCCGCGGTAGTGGGCTTCATGCGTACCTTCGGCATGGATGAACCCATGGGCTGCTACGACGACATCGAGCAGGCCGACGCCTTCGTGCTGTGGGGCTCCAACATGGCCGAGATGCACCCCATCCTCTGGTCGCGCATCTCCGATCGCCGTCTGTCCCACCAGGATGTGCAGGTGCACGTGCTCTCCACCTTCGAGCACCGCAGCTTCGAGCTGGCGGACAACGGGCTGGTGTTCACCCCCCAGACCGATCTGGCGATCCTCAACTACATCGCCAACTACATCATCCAGAACGACAAGGTGAACTGGGAGTTCGTCAACAAGCACACCCAGTTCCGCAAAGGGGTGACCGACATCGGTTACGGCCTGCGTCCCACCAACCCGCTGCAGCAAAAGGCCAAGAACCCGGACAGCGGCGACTCCACCCCCATGAGCTTCGACGACTTCGCCAAGTTCGTGGCGGATTACGATCTGGAGTCCGTCTCCAAGCTCTCCGGCGTGCCCAAGGACAAGCTCGAGAAGCTGGCCCAGATCTATGCGGATCCGGACAAGAAGGTGGTCTCTTACTGGACCATGGGGTTCAACCAGCACACCCGTGGCGTCTGGGCCAACAACCTCTGCTACAACATCCACCTGCTGACCGGCAAGATCTCCCAGCCGGGCTCCGGCCCCTTCTCCCTGACCGGCCAGCCCTCCGCCTGTGGTACCGCCCGTGAAGTGGGTACCTTCGCCCACCGTCTGCCGGCGGACATGGTGGTCACGGATCCCAAACACCGCGCCATCGCCGAGAAGATCTGGAAGCTGCCGGAAGGCACCATCCCGGAGCAGGTGGGCTACCACGCCGTGCTGCAAAACCGCATGCTGAAAGACGGCAAGCTCAACGCCTACTGGGTGATGTGCAACAACAACATGCAGGCCGGCCCGAACATGAACGAAGAGGCGCTGCCCGGTTATCGCAACCCGGCCAACTTCATCGTGGTCTCCGACCCTTATCCGACCGTGACCGCCCAGGCGGCCGACCTCATCCTGCCCACCGCCATGTGGGTGGAGAAAGAGGGGGCCTATGGCAACGCCGAACGTCGCACCCAGTTCTGGCACCAGCAGGTGAAGGCACCGGAAGGGGCCAAGTCCGACCTGTGGCAGCTGATGGAGTTCTCCAAACGCTTCACCGTGGAAGAGGTGTGGCCGGCTGAGTTGATTGCCAAGATGCCGGAAGTGAAGGGCAAGACCCTGTTCGACGTGCTCTATGCCAACGGCCAGGTGAACCAGTTCCCGAAAGAGCAGAGCAAGGGGGCCCTGAACGACGAGGCCGAGCACTTTGGTTTCTACGTCCAGAAGGGGCTGTTCGAGGAGTACGCCTCCTTCGGTCGCGGCCATGGCCACGACCTGGCGCCGTTCGATCAGTATCACGAAGCCCGTGGCCTGCGCTGGCCGGTGGTGGACGGCAAGGAGACCCTGTGGCGCTATCGCGAAGGGTTCGACCCTTACGTGAAGGCGGGGGAGGGGGTGCGCTTCTACGGCAAGCCCGACGGCAAGGCGGTCATCTTCGCGCTGCCCTATGAGCCGGCTGCCGAAGCTCCGGACAAAGAGTACGACATGTGGCTCTCCACCGGTCGCGTGCTGGAGCACTGGCACACCGGCACCATGACCCGTCGCGTGCCCGAGCTCTATCGCGCCTTCCCGGATGCGGTGCTGTTCATGCACCCGGAAGATGCCAAGGCCCGTGGCGTGCGCCGTGGTGAAGAGGTGATCGTCTCCTCCCGCCGGGGCGAGGTGAAGACCCGGGTCGAGACCCGTGGCCGCAACCGTCCGCCCAAGGGACTGGTGTTCATGCCCTTCTTCGATGCGAGCCAGCTGGTCAACAAGCTGACCCTGGACGCCACCGATCCGCTCTCCAAGGAGACGGATTACAAGAAGTGCGCCGTCAAGGTCATGAAGGCCTGAGGCGGGGGAGCGCGAGATGAGTCGTAGTCGGCGCCAGTTTCTGGCCGACCTCGCCAAGGGGGCCTGCGGTGTGGGCCTGCTTGGTGTGGGGCTTGGCGGCGTGGCGCGCCAGCAGGTGCAGGCTTTGCCTGCCCAGGCGCTGCGCCCGCCGGCGGCCCTCGACGAGGCAGAGTTTCTCGGCGCCTGCGTGCGCTGCGGGCTCTGCGCCCTGGCCTGCCCCTACGACACCCTCAAGCTCGCCCGGCTGTTTGAACCCGTGACCACCGGCACCCCCTATTTCAAGGCGCGCGCCGTCCCGTGCGAGATGTGTGACGATATCCCCTGCGTGGCGGCCTGCCCGAGCGGGGCGCTGGATCGGGCCATGACCGACATCGATCAGGCGCGGATGGGGGTGGCGGTGCTCATCGATCACGAGACCTGCCTCAACTACCTGGGGCTGCGCTGCGACGTCTGCTACCGGGTCTGCCCCCTCATCGACAAGGCCATTACCCTGGAGCTGCAGCACAACCCGCGCACCGGCAAGCACGCCATGTTCCTGCCCACGGTGCACAGCGATCTCTGTACCGGCTGCGGCAAGTGCGAGCACGCCTGCGTGCTGGAGGAGGCGGCCATCAAGGTGGTGCCTCGCCAGCTTGCCAAGGGGGAGCTGGGTCACCACTACCGGCTCGGGTGGGAAGAGAAGGAGAAGGCGGGCAAGTCCCTCATCGGTGAGCGACTGACCCTGCCGACCCGCAAACCGGAGGGTCTATGAGTCGGTATCCGGGGGCCGAGGCCACGGCCAGGCTGGGGTGGTGGCGTGCCCACCGCTTCCTGCTGCTGCGCCGGCTTTGCCAGTTCGGGGTGCTGGGGCTGTTCCTGCTGGGGCCGCTCGCGGGCATCTGGATCCTCAAGGGCAACCTCTCCAGCTCGCTGCTGCTGGAGACGGTGCCCCTCACGGATCCCCTGACCCTGTTGCAGTCGGTGGCGGCGGGCCAGTGGCCCATCCCCACCCTCTGGCTCGGGGCCGGGCTGGTGCTCGCGGGTTACTGGCTGGTCGGGGGGCGGGTGTTCTGCTCCTGGGTCTGTCCGGTCAACCTGGTCACCGATGCCGCCGCCTGGCTCAGGGGGCGGCTCGGGCTCAAGGGCAACGGTCAGTTCAACCGCGCTACCCGCTACTGGCTGCTGGCCATGGTGCTGGTGGCGCCGGCCATCGCCGGCGTGCTGGTGTGGGAGCTGGTCAATCCGGTGCCCCTCACCCTGCGCGGCCTGCTGTTCGGCATGGGGGCGGGCTGGGGCCTGCTGGCGGCGCTGTTCCTGTTCGACCTTTTTGTGGTGGAGCGGGGCTGGTGCGGTCACCTCTGTCCGGTGGGGGCCTTCTATGCCCTGGTCAACCGGGTCGGGTTCATCAAGATTGCAGCCTCGGGGCGCGAGCGGTGCAGCAACTGCATGGATTGTTATGCGGTCTGCCCGGAGCGCCCCATCCTGCGCGGCCCCGTTCACGGTGCCAGGCGTGGTCACGGGCCCTTGATTGCGGCTCAGGAGTGTACCAACTGCGGCCGTTGCATCGATGTCTGCGCGGAGCAAGTTTTTGAAATCACTGTAGGTTTTGCCGTCAAGGCAGAGAAAACGTCGGAGAACACATAATGAAGAAGCTGATTGGAGCAATGCTGGCCTGCCTGATGGCGGGTTCCTTGATGGCGGCCGTCCCCGAGATCACCAACAGCACGGGGGGCATCAAGTCGGAGCGGGGAAGCACGGATCTGGTGACGGATGCCGACGCGGCCCCCATGAAGAACTTTCGCAAGGATGGCGACCTCTACGATCGCCAGTACATGCACCAGCCCCCGCTGATCCCCCACGACACCCGCAACTATGAAGTGGACAACAAGGTCAACAAGTGCCTGGCCTGTCACAGCTTCAAGAACGCCAGTGCCATGAAGGCCCCCAAGATAAGCCCCACCCACTTCGAGACCCGCGACGGCATGACCCTGGGCGAAGTCTCTCCGCGTCGCTACTTCTGTCTGCAGTGCCACGTGCCGCAAGCGGATGCCAAGCCGCTGGTGAACAATACCTTCAAACCGGTTGAAGCGCTGAACTGAGGAACCCATAGATGAAATTACCCGGCTTTGTGAAGCGTCTGTGGACCACCTTCAAGTCACCGTCGAAGGCGGCCCTCTGGGTCATCCTGCTGATGGGCTTCTTCGGTGGCGTCATCTTCTGGGGCGGGTTCAACACCGCCATGGAAGCGTCCAACACCGAGGCCTTCTGCACCGGTTGCCACGAGATGAAGGACAACGTGTTCGTGGAGTACCGCGACACCATCCACTACGCCAACCGCTCCGGCGTGCGGGCCAGCTGCCCGGATTGCCACGTACCCCACGAATGGACCTACAAGATCATCCGCAAGGTGCAGGCCTCCAAGGAGCTGTGGGGCATGATCACCGGCAAGGTGGATACCCGCGAGAAGTTTGAATCCCACCGGCGGGAGATGGCCGAGCGGGAGTGGCAGCGGATGAAGGAGACGGATTCGCGCGAGTGCCGCAACTGCCACAACTTCGAGTACATGGACTTCTCCCTGCAAGGGCGTCGAGCCGCCCAGATGCACTCCACCAACCTGGCAAGCGGGGCCAACACCTGCATCGACTGCCACAAGGGGATTGCGCACCAACTGCCTGACATGAAAGGGGTGCCAGGCTTCTGATGGGAAGGCCGCCGGATCCCCGGGATCCGGCGGCCTTCGAGATTAATGGGCAATGACGCCCCCCAGCCAGACATCTTTTGATAGAATCCCTTCCCGGCAACGCGGCGCCCACCGGCTCCTTTCATGGCTGGCACCACGGTGCGGCGCGTTCACCTCATCCTCTCGTGGTCAATGATTGACAGGAATGGCCCCAATGGCACCCAAACACAGCGAATTCATCCCTCTCAAGATCGCCGTCCTGACGGTTTCCGACAGTCGCACCGCTGCCGATGACAGCTCGGGGGACTATCTGGTCGAGGCCCTGACCCAGACCGGCCACGTGCTGGCCGACCGGGCGCTCTGCCCAGACAA
This sequence comes from Aeromonas sp. QDB30, assembly GCF_027707645.1. Classification (NCBI taxonomy): domain Bacteria; kingdom Pseudomonadati; phylum Pseudomonadota; class Gammaproteobacteria; order Aeromonadales; family Aeromonadaceae; genus Aeromonas; species Aeromonas sp. QDB30. The sequence goes on from NZ_JAPCIY010000023.1 coordinate 23,099, forward strand.
CCTGTTTCGCATCCGCGCCCAGGTGAGCGAGTGGATTGCCGACGAGGGAGTCCAGGTGGTGCTCATCAACGGCGGCACCGGCTTCAACGAGCAGAACCGGGTGCCCGAGGCGGTCGGCGTGCTGTTCGAGCGCACGGTGCAGGGCTTTGGCGAGATGTTCCGCCAGCTCTCGTTTGCCGAGATAAAAGGCTCCGCCATGCAGAGCCGTGCCCTGGCAGGACTCGCCAATCGCACCCTGATCTGCTGCCTGCCCGGCTCCACCGGCGCCTGCCGTCTGGGCTGGGAACAGCTTATCCGGGATCAGCTCGACGCCCGTACCCGGCCGTGCAACTTCGTGACCCATCTGTGATCCCGGGAGTAAACCCGGATCATCCATCTTATTCTTCGATAGGGGCATAGATGAACCTGACCCATCTCAACCAGAGCGGCGAGGCCCACATGGTGGATGTCACCGACAAGCAGGTGACCGAACGCGAGGCCCGCGCCGAGGCTTTCGTGACCATGGCCCCCGAGACCCTGGCGTTGATCCTGAGCGGTCAGCACCACAAGGGGGACGTCTTCGCCACCGCCCGCATCGCCGGCATCATGGCGGCCAAGAAGACCTCGGATCTCATTCCCCTCTGCCATCCCCTGGCCCTGACCCGGGTGGAGGTAGAGATAGCCCCCCAGGCGGCGCACAATCGGGTCCATATCCGCACCCTGTGCAAGCTCTCGGGCAAGACCGGGGTGGAGATGGAAGCGCTCACCGCCGCCTCGGTGGCGGCCCTGACCATCTACGACATGTGCAAGGCGGTGCAAAAGGACATGGTGATCGAGCAGGTGCGTCTGGTGGAGAAAAAGGGCGGCAAGTCCGGTCATTTCCAACTGGGTGCGACCAAAGGAGAGCAGGCATGATCAAGGTTCTGTTTTTTGCCCAGGTGCGTGAGCTGGTCGGCTGCGACGAGCTCAGCCTGCCTTGCGACTACGCCAGTGCCGATGCCCTTCGCGCCGCCTTGAGCGAGCGGGGTGACAAGTGGGCGCTGGCGCTCGAATCCGGCAAGCTCCTCGTGGCGGTCAACCAGACCCTGGTGCCGCTGGATACCCCTCTCCATGACGGGGATGAGGTAGCCTTCTTCCCGCCGGTGACCGGAGGTTGAGCCATGAGCGACGTAGCCATCACAGATCGCATTCTGGTGCAGCGGGCTGACTTCTCGCTGGCCGACGAATATGCCCGCCTTGCTGCCCGGCAGGACACAGGCGCGATTGTCAGCTTTGTCGGCAAGGTGCGCGACTTCAATCAGGGGGAGCATGTGAAGGGGCTGGCCCTCGAACACTACCCCGGCATGACCGAGAAGGCGCTGACGAACATAGTGGCCGAGGCCCGCAGCCGCTGGCCCCTGCAGGAGTGTACCCTCATTCACCGCATCGGCGAGCTGCTGCTCGGGGATCAGATCGTGCTGGTGGTGGTGAGCAGTGCCCACCGCGAGGCGGCCTTCGAGGCCTGCCACTTCATCATGGATTTCTTGAAAACCCGGGCGCCGTTCTGGAAAAAAGAGCTGACCGCCGACGGGGTGCAACGCTGGGTCGAGGCCAGGGCGAGCGATGACGCCGCCCTGGCCCGCTGGCAACAAGGGGAGTGAGCCTCGAGCTCGTGTCAATCGATCCGGCGTGCCGGAACATAAGGAGCAACGGAATGAAGAGATGGGTATCCCTGTTGGTGCTGGGGATCGGCGCCATGTACAGCGGTGCTGTGCTGGCTGACGAGGTCAAGGTGGCGGTGGCGGCCAACTTCAAGGGCACCATAGAGCGCATCGGCAAGGAGTTCACCGCCAAGACCGGCCACAACATCGCCATCAGTTCGGCGGCCACCGGCGTGCTCTATACCCAGATCACCCACGGTGCGCCCTTCGATCTCTTCCTCTCGGCCGACGTGGCGACCCCTCAAAAGCTGGAGTCGGAAGGCAAGGGGAGCGAACGCTTCACCTATGCCATCGGTCAGCTCGGCCTCTGGCAGAAGGGGGGGCCTGCTCCTGACGAGGCCACCTTGCGCCACTGGCAGGGGGAGCTGGCCATCGCCAATCCCAAGACAGCGCCCTATGGCGCCGCCGCCATGGCGACCCTGGCTCACCTCAAGATCGATCCCAAGCAGTATCGGGTGCTGACCGGCACCAACATCAGCCAGACCTGGCAGTTTGTCGATACCGGCAATGCGAAGCTGGGCTTCGTCGCCTGGGCCAACCTGGTGGAGGCGGGCAAGACCGGCGAAGCCTGGGCGGTGCCGGCCAGCTTCTATCCCCCCATCGAGCAGCAGGCCCTGGTGCTGAAGAAAGGGGCAGCGGTGGATGCCCTGGTCGCCTGGCTCAAGGGGCCGGGACAGGCGCAGATCAAGGCGGCGGGTTACGCCCTGCCGCAGTAAGCGCCCGGCGTCTGCCGGGGCCGGCCAGCCCCGTGCTGGCCAGATCCGGTGCCTGACGTGTCCCAAGGCGGCGTCCGTCATGACGGCGCCCTGTTTTTTATCGACACCCGAGAGGGGACCCTATGAGTGAAGGGGATCTGCTGGCGGTCTGGCTGACCCTGAAACTGGCGGCCAGTACCACTGCCATCCTGCTGCTGCTGTCGCCGCCGCTCGCCTGGTGGCTGTCTCGCAGCCAGCACCGGCTGCGCCCTCTGGTGGAAGCCATGGTGGCCCTGCCGCTGGTGCTGCCGCCCACCGTGCTCGGTTTCTATCTGCTGCTGGCCTTCTCCCCGGAGTACGGCCTCGGTGGCTGGTGGCGGGAGACCTTCGGAGCCCCGCTCGCCTTCAGTTTCCTCGGCCTGCTCATCGCCTCCGTCATCTATTCGCTCCCCTTCGTGGTACAGCCCCTCACCTCCGCCTTCGTCAACATGGGCAACAAGGAGCTGGAGGCTGCCGCCACCCTGGGGATGGGCCCGTTTGAGCGTTTCTTTCGCATCATCCTGCCCATGACGCTGCCCAGCTTCGTGATGGCGGCAGCGCTGGGCTTTGCCCACACCCTGGGGGAGTTCGGGGTGGTGCTGATGATCGGCGGCAACATTCCCGGGGAGACCCAGGTGCTCTCCATCGCCCTGTTTGATCACGTGGAGGCGATGGATTACCAGAATGCCCATATTCTGGCAGGCGGCCTGATGGGCTTCTCCCTGGTGATGCTGGTGCTGGTCTACGGGGTGCTGCAACGCCGGCAACGGAGGCTGTTCGGATGAACCTCTACCTCAAGGCCAGACGTGATTTCGGACCCTTCACCCTGGCGTGCGATCTGGCGCTGCCCCCCAGCCGCATCCTCGGCCTGTTCGGTCCTTCGGGCTGTGGCAAGAGCACCCTGCTGCGTATCATCGCCGGGCTCGACAGGGCCCCGGGCGATGCCCTGCGCTGGCAGGGGCGCGAGCTTGCAGCCCTGCCCCCCGAGGCGCGGCGCATCGGGCTGGTGTTTCAGGATGCTCGTCTCTTCCCCCACCTGAGTGTGCTCGGCAACCTGCAACTGGCGGCTCGCAAGGGGAGGGGGCGCTGGCAGCCAGAGGATCTGGCTGCGCGTCTTGGCTTTGCCGAGCTGCTGGGGCAACCGGCCCACGGCCTTTCCGGCGGTCAGCGTCAGCGGGTGGCACTGGCCAGGGCCTTGCTGGCCGAGCCTGATCTGCTGCTGCTGGATGAACCCTTCTCGGCGCTGGACAGGCGCAGCCGCATCCATCAGGCCCACGTGCTCAAGGGCTTGCAGCAGGAGAGCGGCATCCCCATGATCTTCGTCAGCCACGCCATGGAGGAGGTGAGCCTGCTCTGCGATGGACTGGTGCTGCTGGCAGAGGGACGGGTGGAGGCCCAGGGCACCCCAGAGGAGATCTTCGCCCGCACCGACCTGTCGCTGGCCAGTCGCGACGACGTCGGGGTCATGCTCTCGGCGACCCTGTCCCACTACGACGAGCACGAGCAGATGGCGACCCTGCGACTCGGGGAGCAGACCCTGATGGTGACCATGGAGCATGCCCCCGATGAAGCAGGCCCCTTGCAGATCAAGGTGGCGGCGCGGGATCTGGTGATCGCCACCGAGCCCATCGTGCACTCCAGCCTCTCCAACTGCCTCGAGACCCGGCTGCTGGAGGTGCGGGAGGTGCGACCGGGGCAGACCCTGTTGCAGTTGGCTCTCGGGCAGCAGATACTGCTGGCCCGGATCACCAGCCGCTCCGCGCAGCGGCTCGCCCTGACGCCGGCCATGCGCCTCTACGCCTACATCAAGGCGGTGAGCCTGGTGGGAGAGGGGTAGACAGGGGACCGGAGTACGGATTGGCTGGCCATGAGTGGCCGGCATGGCGTCGAGAAAGGGGGGACGGGTGCGTCGCAATCAGGTAATGAAATCCCATGGCTTGGCCCTGCGCAGTGCGGGGGAGGGGCCCTTGCTGCTCTTGCTGCACGGGCTGGGCTCTTCCAGCCTCGACTGGCAGGCGCAGATCGAGCGTTTTTCCGAGCGCTACCGGGTGGTGGCCATGGACTTGCGCGGCCACGGCCAGAGCATGCAGGAGGGGCCCTTTGACGTGCCCACCCTGGCGGCGGACGTGGCCCGCTGGCTCGACGAGCAGCCCGAGCCTGCCTGGGTAGTGGGGTTGTCGCTCGGTGCCATGGTGGCGCTGGAGCTGGCGCTGCAACTGCCCCACAAGGTGCAGGGGCTGGTGCTGGTCAACGGCTTCAGCGAATTTCTGCTGGAGACACCAAAGGAGCAGGAGCGCTATGCCATGCGCCTCAAGTGGCTGCGCTGGTTCGGCATGCGGCCGCTGGCGTGGTGGCTCGGTCGCGAGCTCTTTCCCGGCCCCGATCTCGCCCAGGTGCGCCACACCTTCCGGGGGCGCTTCGTGCGCAACAAAAAGAAGACCTACAAGGCGCTGCTGGAGGCGCTGCCCGGCTGGTCGGTGCGGGCTCGTCTCGGCACCCTCTGGCAGCCGGTGGCCATCATCTCCACCAGTCACGACTATCTGCCCCTGGCGCGGCGGGTGGAGCAGTTCGCCTCCCTGCCCAATGCCACCATCCACACTCCGGATGGTCACCACGCCTGGCCGGCGGAAGATCCTGCCGGGTTCAATCATCTGTTGCAGCGGATCCTCTCAACCCATTGAGGGGAGCAGACAGCAGAGGTAGATAAAAAAGCCGAACCCCGGGGTTCGGCTTTTTTGTGGGCGCAGCTCAGGGCTTTGAGCAGACCGGGCAGTCGGGGCGTTTGGGCAGTTTCAGCTCGCGAAAGCTGCCACCCAGACCGTCGATCATCAGCAGGCGGCCGCTGTAGCTTTTGCCCATGCCCGCCAGCAGCTTGATGGCCTCGAGCGCCTGCAAGCTGCCCACCAGCCCCACCACGGGGGCCAGTACCCCCGCCTCGACACAGGTGAGGGCCTGATCGCCAAAGAGGGCGCTGAGACAGGCGTAGCAGGGTTCATCCTCCTGCCAGGTGAAGCTGCAAAGCTGCCCTTCCAGCCGGATGGCGGCGCCGCTGACCAGGGGCACCTTGTGCTGGCGGGCACGCTGGTTGAGGAGGTTGCGGATGGCGACGTTGTCGGTGCAGTCGAGCACTAGCTGATGGCCTGGCAGCAGGGCATCGAGCAGCGCCTCGTCGGCGAGGGCGGCGTGGGTCTCCACCTCGAGCCAGGGGGTGAGGGCGCGCAGGGACGTCGCCGCGGACTCCACCTTGAGCTGGCCGATGCGCTCGTCGCTGTGCAGCACCTGGCGCTGCAAATTGGAGAGCTCCACCCGATCGAAATCCACCAGGGTGAGGTGGCCGACCCCGGCCACCGCCAGATACTGGCTGGCGGCGCAGCCCAGGCCCCCGGCGCCGATGACCAGCACGCGGGACTGCTTGAGCGCCTCCTGCCCCTCGAAGTCGAAGGATTTGAGCACGATCTGGCGGTTGTAGCGAAGGAGTTCTGCGTCGCTCAGGATCTCGCTCACAGCAGCAGCCCCGAGAAGGGCTCGACGGTGACCGTCTCACCGGCGGCCACCTTGCCGCGCTCCTGCTCGAGCACGATGTAGCAGTTGGCCCGGGACAGGGAGCTGAACACCCCGGAGTCCTGGGAGCCGGTGCTGCGTACCTCGAGGCCATTCGGGCCCACACTCAGGATGCCGCGCTGGAAGTCCAGGCGCCCCGGGCTCTTCTTGAGCGGCGCTGTCGCCAGGGCCTGGAGGGGGTGCGGGCGTGCAAACTGCTGACCGGCCAGTCTGGCCAGGGCCGGTTGCACCAGCTGATCGAAGGTGACCATGGCGGAGACCGGGTTGCCCGGCAGACCGAAGAACCAGGCGTTTGGCAACCGGCCAAAGGCGAAGGGTTTGCCCGGCTTGATGGCGAGCTTCCAGAAGCCAATTTCCCCGAGCTCTTCGAGCAGTTGCTTGGTGAAGTCCGCTTCCCCCACCGAGACTCCCCCGGTGGTGATCAGGGCATCGGCCTCGCGGTCGGCCTGCAAGAAGGCGGCGCGAAGGGCCGCCGGATCATCGGGGATGATGCCAAGGTCCAGGCACTCACAGCCCATGCGGCTCAGCATCGCCTTGACCCCGTAGCGGTTGGAGTCGTAGATGTCCCCGTGCTGGAGCGGGGTGCCCAGAGGCTTGAGCTCGTCCCCTGTGCTGAAGATGGCGACCCTGAGGGGACGGCGCACCGTGACGTTCGCGATGCCAAGGGAGGCGAGCAGCGGCAGCTCTCTGGGGCTCAGGCGAAGGCCGCTTTCGAGCACCCTGTCACCCTGCGCCAGGTCCTCGCCGCGGCGACGGATGTTCTGGCCGGCAACGGGGCGGGTCAGGAAAGTGATCCCGTTGTCGCCGGCTTGCGTTTCTTCCTGCATCACCACTGCGTCAGCACCCGGGGGCACAGGGGCCCCGGTCATGATGCGGATGCAGTGGACGGCGGGCCACTCCCCCTCATAGGGCTGGCCCGCAAAGGCCTTGCCCGCCACGGGGAGCGGCACCCCGGCGGCGAGATCCGCCAGGCGCACGGCATAGCCGTCCATGGCGGCGTTGTCGAAGGGGGGGACGAAGAGGGGGGAGCTTATCTCCTCGGCCAGGATCCGATCCAGCGCCTGGGGCAGGGGCAACCGCTCCGTCTCGCAGCAGCAGGTGAGTTGTTCCAGCATCCCTTGCAGGGCCTTGTCCAAGGGGAGGAGTGCACCGGTATCGAATCCCATCATCATGACCTCTCTGGTGTGTAGGGGGCGGATTATCCCAAAAATCCGCTCCGATGGGCAGACCGAAGGTGCGGTAATGGGGGGCAGATGCCCCGGTGTGATCGGATTCTGGGGCGCTATCCCGTTGAATTACCTCCTGATGGGTAACCAGGGCGAGGCTTGCGCGGGATGGCAGGTGGGGAAGAGGCGGCATGGCCGTGCGCCTTGCCCCCGAATGGGCAGGCCGGTGCGGACAAAACGGGGTGGTTTGGCATAAAGTCGGGCACCGGGCTTGAGTTAGACAGAATTATGACAATAATCGCCCTGTAAGATTGCGCCGCGGCACCATGCCGCAGGCCAGCACAGTCCCTGAGCGTGGGAGAGAAACACGATGACGAGCTTAAGCCAGGAAGCCCTGTTGGTCAGGGCGGCGCTCGAGGCCGAGGGCCTTGAGACACCTCTGGTGGCCAATGAATTGAGCGGCCAGCAGAAAAAGGAAAAAATCGAAGGTCATATGCGCGCCATCATGGAGACGCTGGGACTGGATCTGGCCGACGACAGTCTGGCCGAGACCCCGCACCGCATTGCCAAGATGTACGTGAACGAGATCTTCTCCGGCCTCGACTATGCCACCTTCCCCAAGGTGACGGTGATCGAGAACAAGATGAAGGTGGACGAGATGATCATGGTGCGGGACATCAGCCTCACCAGCACCTGCGAGCACCACTTCGTCACCATAGACGGCTTTGCCCACGTGGCCTACATTCCCCGCGGCAAGGTGATTGGCCTGTCGAAGATCAACCGCATCGTGCAGTTCTTCGCCCGCCGTCCCCAGGTACAGGAGCGGCTGACCCAGCAGATCCTGCTGGCGTTGCAGACCCTGCTTGGCACCAGGGACGTGGCCATCAGCATCAAGGCGACCCACTTCTGCGTGAAGGCCCGTGGCGTGATGGACTCCACCTCCTACACCACCACCACCTCTCTGGGCGGCGTCTTCAAGACCCAGCCCGACACCCGCGCCGAGTTCCTCGGTGGTCTGAAAGGGTAGTGCTCCCGGGGCCTGTCGCCGACAGGCCCCGTCTCCTTTCCCTCACTTTTTTTGAAAAATACCTAAAGTTGTGACCGTGCCGGTCGCTATGGCTCTCCGTGTTGTCGGACGGTCTGGTTGACGCCGACACCCCCGGGCCCGCCCTTGTGCGCGCCGACAGGGACGAGATGTGCTGCCAAGGAGGGTAGTGAAGGCGCAGGCCAGGCCTGCGCCCAGCAATGCCACTTGTTTTCCCCATGCAGGACATGCCATGAACACCATGACGATAGGCAAAAAACTTACCGCCGGCTTTGCCGTACTCGGCCTGATGATGGCCTTTATCGGCGGCTTCTCGCTGTTTGAATTCAGCAAGATGAACCGCGCCGCCATCGGCTTTACCGACAGTATCCTGCCCGCCGTCGTGCGCACCAGCACCCTCGGCGAGACCATCAATGCCCTGCGCCGCTACGAACTGGATGTCTTCCTGGTGGCGGACGATGCCCAGCAGAAGGCCCGCTATCGCAACGAGAGCGAGAAGAGCCTGCAAGAGGCTGCGCGCCAGATAGTGGCCCACGATGGCACCATCTGGGCGGAGGATCGGGAGGAGCGCCGTGCCTTTGACATCGTCAAGGCGGACTGGGAGCGATATGTCGCCCTGCACCAGCGCATCCGGCAGATGCAGGACTCGGGACAGATGGCCGAAGCCCAGCACCTCTTCATGGGGGAGGGGGTCACCCTCTATACCAATCTGACCAAGTCGGTGGGTGAGCTTATCCGCATCAACCACGGCTACTCCGTGGGCTCCCGTGCCGAGGTGGTGGACGCCTTTGACAGCGCCAAGCTGAGCGTGACCCTGGCCCTGGTGATAGGCCTGGCCCTGGTTGTCGCCCTCTCGGTGGTGCTGACCCGCCAGATCCGCGACCCGCTCATCATGCTGGCCCGTCAGGCCCAGCGCATCGCGAGCGGCGATCTCGGCCGGGGCGAGCTGCAGGAGTGGGTCCGCGGCAACCGCTTCAACCGCGACGAGCTGGGTCAGCTGGGGTCGGCCATCGACCGGATGCAGGGGGCACTGGCAGAGCTGGTGAGCGAAATCTCCGGCTCGGTGAGCCAGCTCAGCAGCGCGGTAGAGGAGGTGAGCGCCATCTCCGAGCAGTCCGCCAAAGGCATGGCAAGCCAGCAGGGAGAGGTCTCTCAGGTCGCCACCGCCATGAACGAGATGCAGTCCACCGTCAATGAGGTGGCTCGCAACACCACGGACGCCATGGGGGCGGCCAAGCAGGCTTCCCGCACCTCCACCCAGGGCAACCAGGTGGTGCGCAGCGCCATCGGCAGCATAGAGCAGGTCTCCCGTCAGATAGAGCAGGCCGGGAGCGTGGTGCAGCAACTGGAGACCGACAGCGCCAGCATCAGCATGGTGCTGGACGTGATTCGCGGCATCGCCGAGCAGACCAACCTGCTGGCCCTCAACGCGGCCATCGAAGCGGCCCGGGCCGGCGAGCAGGGCCGTGGCTTTGCGGTGGTGGCGGACGAGGTGCGCAGTCTGGCCCAGCGTACCCAGGCATCCACCGCCGAGATCAGCAAGATGATCGAGGTGTTGCAGGAGCGCACCGCCGAGGCGGGCAGCGCCATGCAGCTGAGCCGTCAGCAGATGCAGGAGAGCGTGGAGCTGGCGCGGGAGGCGGGGAGCAGCATCGACAGCATCAATGGTGCCGTCACCCAGATCACCGACATGAACACCCTGATCGCCACCGCCACCGAGCAGCAGAACGCGGTCACCGAGGAGCTCAATCGCAGCATCGTCAAGATCCACACCGCCGCCGACGAGAATGCCCAGGGGGCGCAGCAGACCGCCCAGGCCTGTGTCGAGCTGAGCAAGCTGGCCAATACCCTGCACCATATGACCCAGCGTTTCACCCTCTGAGTCTTGCTGCCACCCGGCACAGCGCAGAAGGCCCCGCCAATCGGCGGGGCCTTGTTGTTTCTGGCTGGACCTGGGCGCCGTCAGCTCAGGCCGACAATGTCGCCGTCATCGTTGATGTCGATATGGTGTTCAGGGACGGCAGACTGCCAGCCTGTACGTCAGCTCAGGCCGACAATGTCGCCGTCATCGTTGATGTCGATATGGTGTTCAGGGACGGCAGGCTGCCAGCCTGCGCGTCAGCTCAGGCCGACAATCTCCCCGTCATCGTCGATGTCGATATGGCGATAGGCCGGCAGACTGCCCAGGCCCGGCATGGTCATGATGGGGCCTGCCAGGGCATAGACGAAGCCTGCCCCCGCGCAGAGTTTCACCTCCTCGATGGGGACCTCGAAGTCCGTCGGCACGCCCTTCCTGGCCGGGTCATGGCTGATGGAGAGCGGCGTCTTGGCCATGCAGACGGGCAGGTGATCCTGGCCCTCTGCCGAGAGTCTGGCCAGTTGCTGGCGCGCCTTGTCCGAGAGGGTGACGCCCCGGCCACCATAGCCGCACTCCACCAGGGTGGCGAGCTTGGCGGCAAGGCTCATCTCATCGGGGTAGAGCAGCCTGACCTCACTGGGCTGCTTGCAGGCCGCCACCACGGCGTGAGCCAGATCCGCCGCGCCCGCGCCACCGTCAGTGAAGGCCCGGGAGAGGGCGACCCCACAGGCACCGGCCTGGCGCGCCGCCGCCTCCAGCAGGGCCAGCTCGGCGTCGCTGTCGGTGGGGAAGCGGTTGATGGCGACCACCACGGGCACCCCGTAACGGCGGGCGTTGTGAATATGCCAGGCGAGGTTGGCGCACCCCGCTGTCAGGGTGGGGAGATCTTCCCCTTGCAGGCTGGCCGGCAGCGGCTGGCCCGGCCGGATGTCGAGCAGGCCGCTGTTGGCTTTGAGGCCGCGCACCGTGGCCACCAGCACCACGCAGGCGGGGGGAAGGCCGGACTGGCGATACTTGATATTGAAGAACTTCTCCAGCCCCATGTCGGAGCCAAAACCCGCCTCGGTCACCACGTAGTCGGCAAGACCCAGCGCCATGCGATCGGCGATGACGGAGGAGTTGCCGTGGGCGATGTTGGCAAAGGGGCCGGCGTGGACCAGCACAGGGGTCTGCTCCGTGGTCTGCATCAGGGTGGGCTTGAGGGCGTCTTTGAGCAGCACCGTCATGGCCCCCGCCACTTCCAGCTGCTCGGCGGTGATGGGCTTGCCGCGCAGGTCGAGGGCGAGCTGGATGCGGCCGATACGCGCGCGCAAGTCCTTGAGATCCCTGGCCAGCGCCAGAATGGCCATCAGCTCGGAGGCGGCGGTGATGACGAAGCGATCGGGACGCTCGACTCCATCGGCAGCGCCGCCCTGGCCGAGGGTGAGGTGGCGAAGCGCCCGGTCGTTCATGTCCAGGGTGCGGGGCCAGAGGATGTTGGCCGGGTCGATATCGAGCCGCGCCAGGCCGGTTCTGGCGCTGAACTGGTCACCGAGTTTGCGTTCATGGAACAGGCGGGCATCGAGGGCGGCAGAGGCCAGGTTGTGGGCGGCGGTGAGGGCGTGAAAATCCCCGGTGAGGTGCAGGTTCATCTCCTCCATCGGCACCACCTGGGCCATGCCGCCCCCGGCGGCGCCCCCCTTGACCCCGAAGACGGGGCCGAGGCTCGGTTGGCGAATGGTGGCGATGCTGGGCTGGCCGATGTGGTTGAGCCCCATGGAGAGGCCGATCGTGGTGACCGTCTTGCCCTCCCCAAGGGGGGTGGGCGTGATGGCGCTCACCAGCACCAGCTTGCCGGGCTCGCGGGCGGGGGCGTGATGGAGCAGCGCGAGGTCGAGTTTGCCCTTGTAATGGCCGTGGGGGTGGAGATGGGCGGCCGCTATGCCGAGCTGTGCTGCCACCTCGGCGATGGGCAGGCGGGGGGACTGGCGGGAGATCTCGATATCGCTTAGCATCAGCACCTCGTTGGCATGTCAGGTCAAATATGCGGCGAAGTCTAGAGGAATCAACAGGCTAATCCAATGAGCAATACTATTTTATCCGGCAGTCGTGAGCCCCATCAAAGCCCCATCCTGCTGGATCTCAACGCCCTCTATCACCCGCCCAAACGGCCCCTCACCGCCCTTGGCATCGTCAGCGCCTTCATCCCGCTCTTTGGTTACGGCTGGCAGGCGATGACCCAGGATCCCGAGACCCACTTTCGCCACGAGCTCGGCAAGCGCATCAACAAGCACAAGAGCGACGAGGCGAACCTCGCCCTGATGATGCAGTTGGCGGCCATGCTGGATTGCCACTGCCTGCACGTCACCCTGCCCTATGCGCTGGGGGAGGCCGAGCTCGCCGCCTTGCGCCAGCGTCTGCCACGCTGGCAGATGAGCCAGCAGGATCACCTGCTGGTGGCCGAGCTGATGCCCACCCCCTGAGCCCGGGCTCAGGTCTCCCTGTCCCAGTAGTGGGGCGCCAGATAGCGCTCCTGCACGAATTCGATGAAGCAGCGCACCTTGGCCGACACGAAACGGCGGTGCGGATAGAGGGCATAGAGCCCCACCTGCCCCTTCTCCCACTCCAGCAACAAGGGGACCAGCGCCCCCGAGCGCAGCGCATCCCCCACGATGAAGGTGGGCTGCAAGATGATGCCCTGGTGGTCGCAGGCGGCCCGGGTCAGGGCCACCCCGTTGTTGGCGCGAAGTGGCCCCTGGGGACGGATGCTGTGCTCCTCCCCATCCCGTTTGAAGACCCAGTCCGGCTGGGTCAGGGTGTAGATGAGACAGTCGTGCTGCTTGAGATCCTCCGGGGTCTTCGGCCTGCCCCGGCGGGCCAGGTAGTCGGGGCTGGCGCACACCACCATCTTCATCATGGCGAGCGGCTTGGCCACCAGGGAGGAGTCCGGCAGGTTGCCGATGCGCAGGGCCAGATCGAACCCCTCCTCCACCAGGGCCACCCGCCGGTCGCTGTACTCAATCTCGAGCTTCAAGTCCGGGTAGCGCTCGCGAAACAGCGGCAGGGCGGGGGAGAGGTGCAGGTAGCCGAAATCCATGGGCACCGAGAGCTTGAGGGTGCCCTGGGGCTGCTGGTTGTTGTGGGTGAGCTGGCTGTGGGTCTCTTCCAGCTCCGCCAGCAGGGCCAGGGAGCGCTGGTAGTAGAACTGGCCCGCCTCGGTGGGATTGACTTGGCGGGTGGTGCGCGACAGCAGCCGGGTGGAGAGGGACTCCTCGAGCTGCTGCATCAGCTTGGAGGTCATGGCGACCGAGATCCCGAGCTGATGGGCGGCCTTGGTGAAGCTCTGGCACTCCACCACCTTGATGAAGGTGCGCATGGCGGCTATCTGATCCATATTCCACTCTCGGTTGATAATTATTTTAATAAATCGATGATTATCTATTCTCGATAGGAGGTTAGCATTTTGGACACCGTTGTGAACCCCCAATGAAGGAACGATCGGAATGAAAATGACCAAGGCCCTGCTGGCCTCCTGCCTGTTTATGGCGGCTCCCCTGATGGCTGCCGATTACGATGTCGATGCAGCGCACACCACAGTCCAGTTCAAGGTGGGCCACCTCGGCTTCTCCGAACTGGTCGGCCGGTTCAACACCTTCAGTGGCACCTTCAGCATGGACGACGCCAACCCGGCGGCGGCCAAGGCGAGCTTCGAAATCGATGCCGCCAGCGTGGATTCCAACCACGAGGCCCGCGACAAGCACCTGCGCAGCCCCGACTTCCTGGACGTGAAGCAGTACCCCAAGATGACCTTCGTCAGCACCGGCTATGAAGGCACCAAGGACAAAGGCGTGCTCAAGGGCACCCTGACCCTGCACGGCGTCTCCAAGGACGTGGCCTTCGACCTGGTCCACATCGGCGAAGGCAAGGATCCCTGGGGCGGCTACCGCAGCGGCTTCAACGCCACCACCACCATCAAGCGCAGCGACTTTGGCGTGAACTACATGGTGCCGAACATCCCTGACGAGATGACCATCAACCTGTTCGTTGAAGGCGTGCGCAAGTAATGGGCGCAGCACTCCTGCTTCAAACCCTGGCGACTCCTTTAGGGGCCGCTTTGCTGTCGTGGCGCTGGCCGCGGCTGGGCTATCTGTGGGGCGCCCTGGGGATCTGGCTGGTGGGCTGCCTGCTGGGCGGTGCCTATGGCCTGCCGGTCAAGGCGTGGCAGTGGCTGCCGCTGACCCTGCTGGTGCCCGCTCTGACCCAGGGGACCAACAAGGGGATCGCCCTCGCGCTGTTCGGGGGGCTGGGCGCCCTGGTGTGGTGGCAGGGGCTGGCCTCCGTGCTGGCGAGCGAGCCCGGGATCTGGCTGGCCCTGTTGCCCGCCATCCTCTGGTCTGGCTGGATGAGCTGGCGCGGTGACAGCGAGGAGGGGCTCGGCTTCGCCCTGGCCTTCATCTGGCTGGCGCTGGTCATCGGCATCGATGGCAGCCTGCTCATCGCCCAGCTGACGGGGGCCCTGGCCGCATTTGCCGGATTCCGTGCCCTGCTCGGCGCCTTTGCAGGGGTCAAGGTGACCCCGGCTGCCCTGGGGCTTTCACTCGCCTTCGTGCAGATGCTCGCCTGGCAGTACGTGGAAGTGCCCCTGCTGGTGCTGCTGCCGGTCTGGCTGTTGCCGCTGCTGGAACGTGCCCTGCACGGGCGCCCGGGACTCTCTCGCTGGGGGGTCTTGATCCTGGTGGCGGCCGTTGGTGCCGGAGTGAGTCTGTGGTGGGTATGGCCAGAGGCGTCACTTTACTGATTTCTGCATGAAAAACAGGCTATTACCTTAGAAATTGATGGGCTTGTCAAAGTCTGGACAGATAAAGATTGAGACCCATGGTGCTTTCGGATAAAAAGGATTTTCAATTATCTGGATACACACAGAACCCGGCTATGCCGGGTTCTGTTTGCCTGCTTTCCCGCGGCATGCTAAGGAGGCCACAGTTGCACAGTCAGGGATCTGAGCATCTGTTTTTTCGCCATTTCACCGAACAGGGATGTCTTGGGGATCTCTGCATCCTGCTGGTGACCCACCTGCTTCCCGACAGACCCGACTTCATCCAGGTGCTCGATCGGGTGGGCCGGGTCGGCGCCATCCTGCCCAAACCCAAGTCCGTGCACGGGCCGACGCTGGCCTGGGCCCAGCAGCACTACCCCGTGCTGCCCCTCAATCGCCACTGGACCTCGGATCCCGGTGAGGTGATCGCCCAGATTGCCCCTCTGGTGATGTCTCACGAGCGGCTCATCATCCTCGACATCGGCGGCTACTTTGCCAAGAGCCAGGCGGTACTGGCCGAGCACTTTGGCGCCCGCTTCATCGGGGTGGTGGAGATGACCGAGAACGGCCATCAGCGCTACGAACAGGAGTCCCTGGCGGCCCCCGTCATCTCGGTGGCCCGCAGCCCCCTCAAGCAGGCGGAAGATATCCAGATCGGCCTGAGCGTGGTCTACTCCGCGGAGTCCCTGGCGCGTACACTGAGGCGTACCTTCAATGTCTGCCAGGCCGCCCTGTTCGGCTATGGCAAGGTGGGGCGCAGCATCGCCCGGGAACTGCGCTGTCGCAACCTGCATCTGGAGCTGGTGGAGACGGATGCCCTGCGCCAGGTGGAGGCGCTCTCCCACGGCTTCAAGCTGGTGAACAAGGCCGAGGCCCTGGGCCGCGCCGAGCTGGTGATCTGCTCCACCGGCAACGGCTCCCTCGACATCACCGATATGCAGGCCCTGCGCCCCGGCGCCATGCTGGCCTCGGTCACCTCCGCCGACGACGAATTCGCCTTCAGCCTCGCCCAGCTGCCCTGGCCGAGCGAGGAGGTGTGTCCCCATGTGCTGGCCCTGACCCGGCCGGACGGCAGCACCATCTTTTTGCTCAACCGGGGGGAGGCGGTCAATTTCGTCCACGGCGCCGTCATCGGCGAATATGTCTACCTGGTGCTGGCGGAGATCATCGAAGGGGTGCACCAACTGGCCCATCAGGCATCCACCCCGGGCCTTCACGAACTGCCCCAGGCCACCATGCAGCGCATTGCTCGCCACTGGTTGACCGATTTTCACGGAGTCACCCCATGACAGACACCCATTTGCCCCTCGCGAAACCGCGCATCGAAATCCGTTACTGCACCCTCTGCCGCTGGATGCTGAGGGCCGCCTGGCTCGCCCAGGAGCTGCTCTCCACCTTCGACGGCGAACTGGGCGAGGTGGCCCTGGTGCCTGCCAGCAAGGGGGAGTTTCGCATCCTGGTGGACGGGGTGCTGGTGTGGGACAGGGTGGCCGACGAGGGCTTCCCCGAGGCCAAGGAGATCAAGCAGCGGGTGCGGGATGTCATCGCCCCGGAGCGGGATCTCGGCCATGCGGATCGCAAACCCGCAGCCGAGTAGGCTGCATCACCCATGATGTGAAAGAGGGAGGCGCAGGCCTCCCTCTTTCGTTGCGGCCCCCGGTCAACGGTCGCCAGATGTGGCCAGCCCTTCCCCGGCGGGGAGGCCAATATAGCGGGCCCGCTTGTGGGGCTTGATGCGGCTCACGTCCACCCACACCAGGCCGTCGATGCAGTGGTTGAAGTCCGGGTCGATGCCAAAGTCCATGAACTGCACGCCCCCCGGCTCGCACAGCTCGGCGTACTGCTTGTAGAGGGTGGGAATGGCGCAGCCCAGGTTGTCGAGCCCGGCCTTGAGCACCTTGAGGTCGTCCCCGTAATCGCGCCCCTCGAACAGCGTCGGCGTGGCGGGATAGGGGCGGCGGGAAGGGGCGAGGGCAAGGGTGGGGGCGAAGTGCTGGCGATAGAAGCTCACCAGCAGATCCTTGGCCGCCGGCGGCAGGCTGCCGGAGAGGGTGACGGGCCCGAACAGGTAGCGGTATTGGGGATAGCGGGCCAGATAGGCCCCGATGCCGAACCAGAGGTAATCGAGCCCCCGCTTGCCCCAGTAGGCGGGCTGGATGAAGCTGCGGCCAAGCTCGATGGCCTGTTCCAGCCGGGGCAGCAGCTTCTCTTCGAAGCCGAACAGGGTGTGGCTGTAGAGGCCATCCAGTCCCTTGCTGGCCAGCCGTTCGGCCACCGGGGCGAAACGGTAAGCGCCGATGATGTCGAGGCGGGCGGGATCCCAGAGGATGAGATGGTGATAGTCATCGTCGAAGGCATCGAGATCCCGCCGCTTGCCCGAGCCTTCCCCCACCGCCCGAAAGGCAATCTCCCGCAGGCGCCCCAGCTCACGCAGGATCACCGAGTGGCTCTGCTCGTGGCGGCGATAGAGCAGGATGCGCTGGCCGTCCGGGGTCTGGCCGAGCAGCTCGCACCCGTCGATGGCCTGTTTCAGCAGGCGGCGATCCTCCGGCAGGGCGATGGGGGCCTCGGTCTGCAACCGTCCCGCCTTGCCCCGAGCGATTCGGTAGAGGTGGCCGCGCACCAGCCGGGCCGCCGTCTTGGCCGGCAGCTCCTGAAAACTGGCGAGGGGAATGCGCGCCCCTATGGTCACCGGCAGCGTCTGCCCCTGCTGGCGAAACAGTTGGCGTACCAGCAGCAGGGCGGAGGCGGGCTTGTTGAGCCAGGAGGCGAGATAGAACCAGAGGCTGTTGCGCCCTCCCAGGTGAATGGGCACCAGGGGCGTTCGGCTGCGCTGGGCCAGCTTGATGAAGCCGGCCTGCCAGGGGCCATCCTTCACCCCCTTGGGGCCGAGGCGGGAGACCTCGCCTGCGGGGAAGATAACCAGGGCCCCGTCGGCGACGAGGTGTTCATTCATGGCGAGGATGGCCTGCCTGTTGGTCTTGCCCCCCAGGTTGTCCACCGGCAGCAGCAAAGGGCGCAGCGGCGCGAGCTGGGCCAGCACCTGGTTGGCCACTATCTTGACGTCGGGGCGGATGCGCCCGATGAGGCGCAGCAGGGCCAGTCCGTCCAGGGAGCCGATGGGGTGGTTGGCGACAAGAATGACCCGGCCGCTGGCGGGAATGTGCTCGAGCTCGGCCTCGCTCACCCGGTAGTCGAAGTGGAGCTCGGTGAGGGCCTGCTCGACGAAGTCCAGACCGCGCAGGTGGGGATGGCGCATGGCAAAGCGGGTGAAGGCCTCCTCGTGCAGCAACCAGCTCAGCCCCTGCCTCATCAGGGGGCGGAGGAGGGGCTGGCTGGCGAGGCGGGGCAGGTGCTGCCCCAGCAGGGTATCGACATCGAACATGGGCAAGGCTCCGCTGAACTTTGCCCCAGCTTGACGCCCCTGCGTGCCTTTCGTGTGTCGGTTGGGTGACGGTTTGATGACGGGGCGAGCCCCGTCCTTGCTCCCTTACTCTGCCCGCCAGGCAGAGGTGAGGCGCACCAGCGCCACCAGGGTGGCGACCGCTTTTTCCATGGATTGCAGGGGGATGAACTCGTGCTTGCCGTGGAAGTTGTGGCCGCCGGTGAACAGGTTCGGGCAGGGCAGCCCCATGAAGGAGAGCCGGGCGCCGTCGGTGCCGCCGCGAATGGGTTTGATCTTGGGCACCACGTCGGCGGCCTCCATGGCGGCTTTGGCCAGCTCGACGATGTGGGGATGGGGCGCTATCTGGCTGCGCATGTTGCGGTAGTTGTCCGCTATCTCCAGGGTGATGCGCGCCCTGGGAGCGTCCAGCTGCAGGGAGGCGACCCGCTCCTTGAGCTGGGCCTTGCGGGCGGCGAAGCAGTCATCGTCGAAGTCGCGGATGAGGTAGTGCAGGGTGGTCTCCTCCACCGTACCTTCCATCCGGGCCAGGTGGAAGAAGCCCTCATACCCCTGGGTGCACTCCGGGGTCTGCTCGGCGGGCATGGCGGCATGGAAGCGGGCGGCCAGGGTCTGGCTGTTGATCATGCTGCCCTTGGCGGTGCCGGGGTGGACGTTGTTGCCTGTGATGCGCACCGTGGCGCTGGCGGCGTTGAAGTTCTCGCATTCGAGCTCGCCGAGCTCGCCGCCATCCACCGTGTAGGCCCACTTGGCCGGGAAGCGCTCCAGCGGGAAGCGGTCGGCACCGCGCCCTATCTCCTCGTCCGGGGTAAAGCCGACCCAGACATCGCCACGGGGGATCTCGGGGTGAGCCTGCAGGTATTCCACGGCGGTGAGGATCTCGGCGATGCCCGCCTTGTCGTCGGCCCCCAGCAGGGTGGTGCCGTCGGTGGTGATGAGATCCTGCCCCAGGTAGTTTTTCAGGAAGCGGTACTGGCGGATGGCCAGCACCTCGTCCCCCTTGCCAAGGCAGATATCGCCCCCCTGATAGTTCTCGACTATCTGGGGAACGACGCATTCGGCCTCGTAATCGGCGGTGTCCATGTGGGCGATGAGCCCGATGGCGGGGGCATCCGGCTGGTTGCCCGGCAGGCAGGCTGTGAGGTAGCCATGCTCGTCCAGGGTGACCTGGCTCAGCCCCATCTGCGTCATTTCGTCGCGCAGGGCCCGGGCGAAGAGGCGCTGTCCCTCGCTGCTGGGGCAGGCAGGATTGGTCGCATCGGAACGGGTATAAAAGGTGAGGTAGTGGAGAAAGCGCGAAAGCAGGGTGTTCATGGGCAAGCCTTGGGTCACGAAAGAGGAGTCATTGTGGCCAAGACGGCGGCGCCGCTTATTGCGTCAGCGCAGTTTTTGATGACTTTGTGGGGGAGAGGAGGGCTATCGAGGGGGAGGGGCAGGGATCATCGCTCGGCACCTTGCATAAAAATTCCAAAATAAAAACTGGTTAAGCAATTGCGAAAAAGCTGAATTTCCCCTCGGCCCAGCGCTGGCAAGGGGTGACCCAAAAAGCGTGACGTGTTGGTTATTTTCATCGCCTCGCCCACGCACTCCCATCCCCCGCCATCCCAGAGCCCGCCTTGCTGGCAGCGAGATTTTGCCCCCCGATGAAAACCCGTTTTTTAACACGATTTTTTATTGTCACTGGCTGCGGTAAGTGTGTACACTCCGCGCCGATCCAAGGGCAACCCTGCGCAGGCCGTGTCCGCCAGACCCGCAGGATCATGACGCCTATAGGGCGAGGCACGCAGAAACGACAGACACTGCTGGGGAATGGTTTCTTTAATACCGGTTAGGCTCCGGTATCAGGGAGAACAACGGACTCTCATCTTTCAGCTGACCGAGTGGGCTTCGGGCTCATCATCTCCCTTGTCATGGGCGGTCACTGGCGTTGAGCGGGTCGTAGTGGTTGTCGTCCATCAACACGATGCGTGCTGACGTCTTCCCTTCTCTTCCTTGAAACCCTCTCCTGTCCGTCGGGATGGCTGCCGAATGATGAACAAACGGCGTGGCTGATGCCGATTGTCATCAAAGTACCGCGGTACGCCGGCAAGGTGTTACCGCATACCGTTGAGCTTGATGTAAAGCCACCAGCCCCACATCAAGACTCGTTACTTCCCAAGATCCACCAGGCAGCCTTGGCTTGCCGCGATGTGCAATGAACAGGATGTGGCGGAGCATGCTCCGTTGCGGGTCCAACGTCAGCAGGCCGCTCTGGCTTGCCGCATTTTGCAATCAATGGTCTGGATGTGATTGAGGGTAACGAAGGCGGCCCACGGCCGCTCATTTGCGAGGCATAGCCCATGACTAACTGGTCCAGCAAGGACTCCTTGAAGGTCTACAACGTTCCCTACTGGGGTGCGGGTTTTTTCAATATCAATGACGCCGGTCATGTGACCGTCTCTCCCGACAAGTCTCGCCCCGAGGCTCAGATCGTGCTGTCCGAGGCCATCGAGCAACTGCGCCAGTCCGGGCTGACCACGCCGGTGTTGCTGCGTTTCCCCGACATCCTCAAGAGCCGGGTCGATGCGCTGTTCAACGCCTTCGGTCAGGCCATCGAAAAGTCAGGCTATGAAGGGGATTACCTGTGCGTTTACCCGATCAAGGTAAACCAGCAGCGCCGCGTCATCGAGACCATCAGTCAGTCCTACAGCGACAAGCCCCGGCTTGGGCTGGAAGCGGGCTCCAAGCCCGAGTTGCTGGCCGTGCTGTCCCATCATCATGAGCAAGGCTCCGTGATCGTCTGCAACGGTTACAAGGACCGCGAATACATCCGCCACGCCCTCCTGGGCAACCTGATGGGCCACAAGGTCTACATCGTGGTGGAGAAGCCCTCCGAGCTGGAAATGGTGCTGGACGAGTCAGCTCGTCTCAACATCAAGCCCAACATCGGGGTGCGCGCCCGTCTGGCGTCCACCGGCTCCGGCATGTGGGAATCGAGCGGCGGTTCCATGTCCAAGTTCGGTCTCTCCGCCTCCCAGATCCTGGCGCTGGTGGAGCGTCTGCGCAGCCTCGGCAAGCTGGACTGCCTGCAACTGCTGCACTTCCACCTGGGCTCCCAGATCGCCAACATCCGCGACATCCAGGGCGGCATCCGCGAGTGCGGCCGCTTCTACGCCGAGCTGTGCCGTCTTGGCGCCAAGGTCGAGGTGGTGGACGTGGGCGGCGGCCTGGGTGTGGACTACGAGGGCACCCGTTCCCAGAGCCACTGCTCCGCGAACTACAGCCTCTCCGAGTACGCCAACAACGTGGTCTGGGGCATCGGCGATGTGTGCCGCGAGTTCGACCTGCCGCACCCGACCATCATCAGCGAGTCCGGCCGTGCCCTGACTGCGCACCACGCCGTGCTGGTCACCAACATCATTGGTGCCGAAGGGGTGGAGGTGAACGACATCAGCGCCCCGGACGAAGACGCGCCCACCATCTTGCAGAACATGTGGAAAGGGTGGCTGGACCTGCGCGGGGAAGATCCCTCCCTGCTGGAGATCTTCCACGACTCCGTGGCGGATCTCGGTGACGTCAACGCCCAGTACACCATGGGCCTCTTGAACCTGGAGCAACGTGCCTGGGCCGAGATGCTGCACCAGAACACCTGTCTGGCGCTCAAGGAGCTGCTGAACCCGGTCAACCGCAACCACCGCGCCCTGGCCGACGAGCTCTCCGAGAAACTGGCGGACAAGTGCTTTGCCAACTTCTCCCTGTTCCAGTCCCTGCCGGATGCCTGGGGTATCGGTCAGGTGTTCCCGGTGATGCCGCTGGCCGGCCTCGAGCGTCCGCTCACCCGCCGCGGCATCCTGATGGACATCACCTGTGACTCCGACGGTCAGGTGGAGCACTACGTCGACGGTCTGGGGGTGGAAAGCACCCTGCCGATGCCGGTCTACGGTGAGCACGAAGAGTGCCATGTCGGCTTCTTCCTGGTGGGTGCCTATCAGGAGATCCTGGGGGATCTGCACAACCTGTTCGGTGACACCCACTGCGCGGAAGTGTGGCTGGATGAAGAAGGCAAGATGGACATCCGCAACGTGGTGCGTGGTGACACCGTCGACCAGCTGCTGCGTTACGTCAACATCGACCCGTCCGTGATCCGCGAGAACTACCAGCGCATCGTCTCCCACCCGGCGCTGGACGACGAGACCCGCAAGGCCCTGCTCGACGAGCTGGAGCTGGGTCTGCAAGGCTACGCCTACCTGGAAGACGAATAAGCCAGCGGCTTGTTCCCCGTCGGTCAAATGACGGACATGACAAACGGCGCCTTCGGGCGCCGTTTTTGTTGCGCTGTTGCCTGGCTGGGGCCGGTTGGCGGGCTCTGTCATCCAGGCTGGCGGCATCCCGCCCCGGCCAGATCCGGCCACTGCCCGCTTTTGCCCGCCACCTCCCTTGATCCAGGTCAAGGGGGACTTAGGTCCCTTATTTTACGGTCAAGAGTGATGTTGGTGAATGACACATAAGGATGTGCGTATGGAACTCAAGAGGGACCCGAGATGCTATACCGACGTCTGTATCGACGGTAAGTGGTATCACTACGATCACTGCAGCACTCACGTTTATATGCTGATGGGGGGCGCCGCCCCCAGCCTGCAGCTTGCCCATGAACCCGGCAGTGAAGAGGAGCTGGTGGAGATGCTCCGCCAGCACCCCCAACGCTGACTGCCTGCGGGCCATCGGGGTATCGTCCCGGCGGCCCGCCTTGTTCAGCCCGCCTTGCGGCCCAGGATCTTATTGCCCATCTCCAGCAAGGCCGTTGCCGCCGCATAGGCCTCGTCTGACTTGCCTATCTCGTCCGCCACGTAGAGAAAACCGGATCTGTACTTCTCCACCGCCTCGCGGGGAGTGGCCGCGTCGATGAAATCCTCTTCCACCTCGAATCCTTGCGTCAGCAGCGCCTCCTTCTCCGTGAGGAAGGTGGGGGAGGCCATGTCGACATAGGTATATTGCTGACGGCGGGAGGCGGGGACGCTGAAGAACTGGTATCTGGCCATGGATGTGGCTCCTCTGAACGGGTGATCTGCCATGGGGGGCGCTCGATGCGCCCGGCAAAATAAAGGAGCATTCGAGTCTTGCAGCAGACTACCTTGAGTCGTGAAGGGACGCAATCGGGCTGGTGATGACCCTGGCGACACGGGCGCTGCGCCTCACCTGCTTGTCAGGCAAGCACACCTTCCAGCACCCGTTGGGGAGTCTCGGGAGCGCAGTGGACAAGCAGTTGCTCCCCGGTCATGGGGCGCCCGAGCAGGTAGCCCTGCAAGGTGTCGCAGCCCAGCTCGGTCAGCAGGTCCCGCTGCTCCGGGGTTTCCACCCCCTCTGCCACGATGCGCATCTCCAGGGCCTGACCCAGGGCGATGATGGCGGCGATGATGGTGGCATCATCGCCCCCCCGCTCCAGGGTGGTGACAAAGCCCCGGTCAATCTTGAGCTCGTTGGCGGGGAAGCGCTTGAGGTAGAGCAGGCTGGAGTAGCCGGTGCCGAAGTCGTCGATGGAGATGCCAAGGCCGAGCTCGGCCAGACGGTTGAGGATGGCGAGGCTCTCCTCGGCCTTCTGCATGGCGGTGGATTCGGTGATCTCCAGGGTCAGGTGACGGGCCTCGAGCCGATGGCGGGCGAGGGCGCCCTGCACCTCCTCCAGCAGCCCGGGGCTGGCGAGCTGGATGGTGGAGAGATTGACTGCCACGCTCCAGTCGTGATGACCCGCCGCCCGCCAGGCGCTCATCTGGCGGCACGCCTCGTCGATGACCCAGTTGCCGATGGGGATGATGAGCCGGCTCTTCTCCGCCAGCGGCAGGAAGCTGGCCGGCGAGACGGCACCATGCTCCGGGTGCTGCCAGCGCAGCAGGGCCTCGGCGCCGACCACCTGGCCGCTGCGGGCACAGTATTTGGGCTGGTAGTGCAGGGCCAGCTCCCCCCGCTCCAGGGCGTGTTGCAGCTCCTTGTGCAGCAGGAACTGCTGGTGGGCGTTGGCGTTCATGGCGCTGTCGAAGTAGTAGTAGTCGTTGCGCCCCTGCTCCTTGGCGTAATACATGGCGGCATCGGCGTTGAGGGTCAGCTCGTGCAGGCTGGTGCCATCCTGGGGATAGACGGCAATGCCGATGCTGGCGGTGATGTGCAGGCTGTGGTGCTCCCACTCATAGGGCTGGGCCAGGGTGGCCAGCAGCCGCTCGGCGAAGGCCGTGGTCTGGCTCACATCCCCCGGCGCCAGGGCCAGCACGAACTCGTCCCCGCCAAAGCGCGAGGCGGTGTCGCTGGCACCGAGCAGGCCGGTGATGCGCTGGGCCACCTCGGCCAGCAGCAGATCCCCGGTGTGGTGGCCGTGGGCATCGTTGATGATCTTGAAGCCGTCGAGATCGAGAAACAGCAGGGAGAAGCTGCGCTGGCTGTGCTGACACTCCTGGATGCGCTGCTCCAGCCGGTCGGCAAACAGCAGCCGGTTCGGCAGCCGGGTCAGGCTGTCATGGAGCGCCAGCTTGAGCAGCTCGTCGTGGGCCTGATGCAGGGAGGTGGAGAGCCTGGCGGCGTGGGCATCCAGCATGGAGAGCACGAAGGCGATGGCGAACACCGCCAGGGTCACTATGATGACCACGGTTGCCAGCCACTGGGTATTGAGACCGGTGTAGAGGGCCCCGCACAGGCTCTCTGCGGGGAACTGGGCCGCCGCCATGCCGGTGTAGTGCATGCCGATGATGGCTGTCCCCATCACCAGGGAGGCGAAGGCCTTGCTGAAGAAGGCGCGGGGCGAGCTGTTGCGCAGGCGAAACGCTATCCAGAGTGCGGCCCCCGAGGCGAATACCGCGATGAGGATGGAGAGGATGAAGAGCCCAGGCAGGTAGTGGATGCCAGGCGCTATCTTCATGGCCGCCATGCCGATGTAGTGCATGGTGGCAATGCCGGCCCCCATCAGCACGGCCCCGAACAGGATCTGGTGCCAGGGGAGCTGGGGACGACTCACCAGCCAGAGCGCAAAGGCCGAGGAGCCGATGGCTGCCACCAGGGAGAGACCGGTGAGGGTCAGATCGTATCCCAGCGCGATGGGCAGGTTGAAGGCGAGCATGCCGATAAAATGCATGGACCAGATGCCGAGCCCCATGGCGAAGGCTCCCCCCGCGAGCCAGAGCACGGCGGCCCGTCCCCGGCTCTGGCTCACCCGGCTGGTCATGGTCAGCGCCGTATAGGAGGCGAGCACCGCCACCAGGATGGAGAAGAACACCAGATCCTGGCTGTAATAACTGTCGAGCATGGGGTGGGTTGGGGTCACGTTCATTTACTCTGGGGTACATCAGGGCCTGAGCCTGGGCCGGGTCAGGGGAAATCGGGTGGCAGATTGTACACCAGGCGTCCCTGTCGTGAGCCAGAGATACGTACCAAAATGGCCCCCGGATCAGAGCAAAAACTCTGTCTTTTCTGGCTTTGGCCGCCATCCTGTGACCGATAAACCGGCACATCCCCATTTTATTCCGTCTGAACAACAAGATAGGGGAGCATGGGGCGCTTGCCACGGCGCTGGCGGGCCCGTGGCGAAGGCGTGTGGTAAGCGCACAAGGCGCCTGTGCGATAAAGGCGCGCAGCCCCTGTCGTCCTTATCACGATAGCCGCAGGCCATGCGCTCAAGGAGTCAGCACAAGCCTGCATCCTCCGGGTCTTGGTTGACCCGGTACATCTGTTATCATCTTCCCCCTGTTTTCTTATCTCGTTGACTCTGCTGGAGAAACCATGTCTCGAACCCTCTATTTGCTGCGCCATGGCCAGACCCGTTACAACGCCGAATTGCGGTTGCAGGGGCGTTGCAACTCCGAGTTGACCCCCAGGGGAGAAGCCCAGGCCCTCGCCATGGGGGCCCGTCTGGCCAAGCTCCTGGCCGAGCCCACCGACTGGACGATCTACGCCAGCCCCCTCGGCCGGGCACGGCAGACGGCGGAGCGGGTGTGTCAGCAGCTTGGCTTGGACCAGGAGCGCATCATCTGGGACGAGCGGCTGGTGGAGCTGGGGATGGGGGAGTGGGAGGGTCGCCGGGTGCCCGAGCTGCTGGCGGCCCACCCCGAGCTGGATCTGGAGGAGCCGGACTGGTATCTGCGGGCCCCCCATGGCGAGAGTTTTGAGAGCATTCAGCGCCGGGCCCGGCAATGGCTTGAGGACGAGCAGATTGCCGAGCAGGCCATCGTGGTTTCTCACGGTCTCTTTGGCGCCATGCTGCGCGGCGCCTATGTGGATCTGGACTACACCACCACCTGGCTGCAGGAGCTGCCACAGGATGCCTTCTTCAAACTCAGTGGTGGTCGCATAGAGCGGATTGCCTGCTGACCACACGAAGGCGGCCCGCCGTGGGTGGGCCTTGTTGTGATGGGTCGCTCAGCCAACTGCCAATTTGGCCGCTTCTTTCCACATAAAAGGCGGCATCGGAGTAGTGAGACGCCATTTAATGTTCATCGGTTGGCTACCGCTGTGGGAGATGTACTCCACCTCACCAAAGTTCACAAAGCCAAGGGTGCGGCCAAATTCATCTTTGCTCTGCTCACGAACGAACAGAAACACGCGCTTACCCTCTGCCCTGTGGTTTATGTAACTCAGCCCCTTGCCTCGCTCTGGGCGAGCGCTGTTTTGGCTCTGCCAATGGAACAGTGACTCATTAATGGCGTAGTCGTGATAACGGGTGGTGGGGGAGAAGTGCTGCTCCGTTTTGTTCAAGGTCACGAACAGCAACTCGATATTGTGCTCTGCGATGACATAGACCCCTTCGCGAGCCGTGGGTTGCTGCGCGAAGGTGGTTGCCCCAAAGCCAACCAGCACTTGCTCTCTGGCATAGCGAGCATGCAGTTGTAGTGGATTGCCGGGAAGATCTGGCATGGCGCTTTGTTCGTGCTGCACCCGGTTGATCAGCATGGGCAACAGATCTGCCAGCTCGGCCCTTAACTCTGGTTGATTGAGTTGTTTCAGGCTGTGCGCCAAGGAGCTAAAGCCTGCGTTGGGGCCGCTTTGTTGCCAGAAGTCGTAATGGCACATCAAGGCCATCCGCTCATCGTGCTCAGCCGTTAAGGTAAAGGCGCTTTCCACCAAGGTTTGTAAGAAGTTCAAGTAATGGAGCGCATCGCAGCCCAATAGCCGGGTTTTGATGGCCCGGGTGTAGAGGGTCGACAGCTTCTCATCACTCATTTCAGAAATGGTATGGTTGTGGGCCTGTTTGACCAAGGCGCTCCAATTGCCGCGCTTGTAGATCTCCTCAAGGCTGATATGAGGGTAGAACTTCAGAAAATTCGCCAGTGTCAGCGGTAAATCGCAATCCTGTGAGAAACGGCGGATCAGGCCCATGAGGCGCGAGGTATTGAGAGTCGCCTTTTTGATATTGCTCAGAATTAACTCTTGGGTCTGTTTTGAGAGCTCGATGCGGCAGCCCAAGGGGGCGTGAGGGAAGCCCTGTTTGATCTCGTGGCTGATCGCCTTATTGGTTTTACCCACCAGTGCCCGGAATTTCTGGGCAAAGTCATACTCCGCACGGGCATTCCCAACAAAGTCCAATACGGTGCAGCACTCTTTATCGCTCGCCAGCCGCAGGCCACGTCCTAATTGCTGCAAGAAGATGGTGAGGCTTTCCGTTGGTCGTAAAAACAGCAAGGTATCGACTTCCGGGATATCAACCCCTTCGTTGAAGATGTCCACCACGCAGAGAATATTGATAACGCCGGTACGCAAATCTTGTTGCTTACTATGTCGCTCGTCTCGGTTATCGCTAGTGAGGATGTCAGCCTTGATGCCCTTCAATAAAAATGCCTTGCACATAAAGTCGGCATGTTCACGGCTCACACAAAATGCCAGTGCTTTGATCTTGGTAATATCGGTGACGATCTCATTGAGGCTCTGGACTATCTTCTGTACCCGCTGCTGATTGTGGGTATAGATATTGGTGAGCTCAGTAATGTCATAACGGCCATTTTTCCAAGTCACTTGGCGCAAGTCAGTATCATCATCGATACCAAAATATTGGAACGGACAGAGATGGCGACGATTGATGGCCTCGGGCAAGCGGATCTCTGCTGCGATGACACCACAAAAGTCGGCAAGAATATCACCGCCATCATGGCGCTCTGGCGTTGCGGTTAATCCCAACAGAATCTGAGGTTCAAAGGTGGCGAGCAGACCGCGATAACTGGCCGCCGCAATATGGTGAACCTCATCAATGACGATGTAATCGAAATAGTCTTGACTAAGACGTAAATTAGCCAGCTGGTTATTCAAGGATTGCACCGAGGCAAACAGCTGACGGTAGTGGGTTGGCACGGCGCCGCCGACCAAGAGTTCGCCAAAATTTGATTGCTTGAGCACTCCGCGGTACGAGGCTAATGCTTGGCGCAAGATCTCCTCTTTGTGGGCGACAAACAGAAACTTGGCATCGGGTTTGGTTTTCAAAAAATGCGCAAAATCAAAGGCGGAGATCAGAGTTTTCCCTGTACCGGTAGCCGCTACCACCAAGTTACGAAAGCGCTGGTGTAAAGCGCGCTCCATCGCCAATTGTTCAAGGATCTCCAGTTGATGGGGAAACGGCGTGATATCAAAGAAATAGGCAGGGTTATTTCTGTCCCCATCCCCACGGGCCTCTTGCAGTGCATGCTGCAATTTTGTACGGCTTTCGAGCTTGCCATCAAACAGCTCAAAA
Source organism: Aeromonas sp. QDB30 (assembly GCF_027707645.1). NCBI lineage: Bacteria > Pseudomonadati > Pseudomonadota > Gammaproteobacteria > Aeromonadales > Aeromonadaceae > Aeromonas > Aeromonas sp. QDB30. Next base: position 52,015 of record NZ_JAPCIY010000023.1, read on the forward strand.
TCATCGGATTCCCAATAGGTTTCAAAGGTACTCAGGGATTTCTCGATAATATGAGGGATCTCTTGCGAGGTGATTTTTAGGTTCCACTCCAAGCCGCTGGTGAGGGCAGAGTGAGAGAGATTGGAGGAACCTATATAGCCGGTATGAAAACCGGTATTTCGGCAAAAGAGATAGCTCTTGGCATGCAACCGCTCGCGCTGGGTGTTATAGCTGAGTTTGACTTCGGTATTTGGGAGGCTGGCTAAAAATTCAACTGCCTTGGCGTCGGTCGCCCCCATATATGAGGTAGTAATTACTTTTAATTGGCGGCCGCTGCGAGTGAACTCTTCCAGCTCATGACGGAAAATACGGATACCTGCCCACTTGATAAATGAGACCAGCCAGCAGATGCTATCTGCCGATAATATCTCCCGTTTAATCTCTGACTCCATCGACAAACCCGCATTGCTGCCGCAGAACAGCTCACTTTGCGTTAGACCGGTCAGAGGGGAAATATCGTCAACATATTGTTTTAAATTGGCGGAAATGGGGTTGTCCAACTGGTACAGAGCGGTCAGTATTTTTCCCTGACTGTCGATAAGGTTCTCGCCAATAAAGTCTGGGTCTTGTATGCGATCTTTTAGCCAAAGCAATAACTGGTTAGCCAGCTCAATCTGCCGTTGTAATGGGTCATCGCCAGTGACCGAGCCTACTGCATATTCCAACACACGAGTTAGGAATCGTGATAACCAGACTGAGGCCTCCGCAGACTCCAGTTGTCGTTCCCCGATGTAGAAATGCGATCGATCTAGTCTTGATGCCAACAGTTGTGTGATGAGTTGTTCATAAATACCACATTGCTGCATGGTGACTGACCTTGAATCTTGTGCATAAGGGGAGTAGGCAGGGTATCATTTTTTTTAGCTAAATCAGTAAGCTGTTATCTAATTTTGCCCATTTGAAGATCTATCTAGCCATGGGCGGCGAAGATAGAGAAGGCGAACCACAGGGAGGTAGTGATGGACAGGGCCGACGCATGATCATTCTCTGCACAAGTTGATCAAGTCTCGATCAGTTGAACGGCTCCAAGTACGATTTTAA
>NZ_JAPCIY010000024.1:0-52938 GCF_027707645.1 Aeromonas sp. QDB30
CATATGGATTTAGGGACTCAGAATACTTTTTTCTGAAAATCAAGGCGGCCTTCCCCGGAAAGCCGCGATGAACCTAATTTTTCTCCTTTCAACGTCCATTATTCCTTTGCCGTCATAGCTATCGGCATTATCTTCCTTTTTATTAATTTGCACCGTGCTTAAAGTTGGAAAATGTATGCGACATCACTTAACTCATTTGCGTACCATGGATCTGCTGATGGGGTTTCTCTCCGTGATTTCGGTTTGCCTGGTGGCTGCTCGCTGGCTGGGGCACGGTGAACTGAGCCCCCAGACTTTGCAGCTCTTTTATGATGTCGACAGTCTGATCTGCTACTTCTTCCTCGCTCACTTCGCCTATGGCTGGGCGCGCGCCTCCGACAGGATGGCCTTCTTCAAGAGCAACTGGTTCTATCTGCCCGGCAGCCTGCCCATGGTGGAACAACTACGTTGGGCGCGGCTCATCCAGCTGTGGCGGGTCTACCAGTTGCTCCGGGACAGACCGGATCTGCTGGCCATGTTCCGTCGTGAACGCAACGAAACCACCCTCTCCGGCATTCTCTTCCTCTTCTTCCTGTTGCTGGGGGTCGGCTCCGGCGTCATGTACTGGCTGGAAACGGGGCAACCCGGCAGCCAGATCCAGACTCCTTACGATGCCTTCTGGTGGACGCTGGTGACCCTCTCTACCGTGGGGTACGGGGATCTGGTGCCCAAGACGGAGGAGGGGCGCTTCGTCGCCAGCCTGCTGATCCTCTTTGGAGTGGGGTTGTTTGGCGCCCTCAGCGGCTTCATGGCCAGCCTGTTCGTCCATCCCGGCAAGACCAACGATGACACCGCGGTGTGGCGACGCCAGCAGAGCGAGCAGCAGGCGCAACTGCTCAAAGAGCTCAAGGCCCTGCGCGCCGAGGTGCAGGCGCTGAAACAGAAGTAGGTACGACGTCTGGAATGGTCGCGTGGCAAACCGGCGGCGCTGCGAGACAGCTCTCACTCGGGGAGATGGCGCTTTTCTTTGCTTGTCCTTTGACCCGCAGGCGGCTTAACATTCGGCCTGCAACCTAATCCAACGAAGAGAATCGATCGACCATGCGCGCCCTTCTCGGGATCCTGATCTGCTTGTGTGCCCAACAGGCACTGGCCGATACCCGCTATGTTTCAGACAACATCTTTACCTATATCCACAACGGTCCGGGTACCCAGTACCGGATCCTCGGCAGCGTCAAGGCCGGTGAGCCGCTGGAGGTCAAGGCGGTAAACCAGGAGGCCGGATTCACCCAGGTGGTGGACGGTCGTGGCCGCGAGGGCTGGATCAAGAACAGCGAGCTGCAGGGGGAGATCAGCCTGCGTGAACGCCTTCCCCAGGTTCAGAAAGAGCTGGACGAAGCCAAGGCCCGCCTGCTGAACCTCAATGGCGACAACGAGAAACGCTTCGCCGAGAAGGATGGCAAGATCGCCGAGCAGAGCAAGGAGATCGCCAGCCTCAAAGCCCGTCTGGACAGCCAGAGCGCCGAGATGAGCAGCCTCAAGGAACAGAACGACGCCCTGACCCAGAGCTATGACAACCGTGAGCACGACATGCAGATGGACTGGTTCATCCGCGGTGGTGCCATGGTGGGGGGGGGCATCCTGCTCGGGATCCTCCTGCCCATGCTCCCGCGCCGTCGCAAGAGCAGCGAGCGCTGGATGAACTGATCGTCCGGGCGGTCAACAGGATGAAAGGTCGCCAGAGGCGGCCTTTTTTCATGGTGTGTCTGGCGAGAAGAGGGCCATGTCGGGGGTCGCCATCGGCCCTTCCCGCTCGTAATATGAGGCAAACGATCCTGTGCCGCGCGCATTCTCAACAAGAGCCTTCATCATATGTCATCAACTGAACAGGCCTTCTGGTTCGTGCTGGGGGGCGATCACCTCGTCCTGCTGGATGAACAGGGGCGCATTCCACAAGGGCCCCGCGCCGTTTTGCCCCCCCATCTGCACACCGCCTCCTTCGAGCGCTTCGACGAGTGGGACGGCCTGCCTTGCCATCTGCTGGATCTGGGGGCGGAGGCGGAGACCGAGGCCATGGCCCCGCTGCGCCAGCTTATGGTGGCGGGGGACGAAGAGGGCTTTCGCCTCGCAGGGCGGGCCTGGCAGCTCGCCACTTTTCGCCGTACCCATCGCTTCTGCGGTGAGTGTGGCGCCCCCATGACCCCGAGGGAAGGGGAGTGGGCCCAGGGGTGTCATCACGGCCATGTCGTCTATCCGCGCATCTCCCCCTGCATCATCGTCGCGGTGCGCAAGGGGCCGGCCATCTTGCTGGCAGCCCACCGCCGTCACTATCAGGCGGATGATCCCATGTATACCGTGCTGGCCGGCTTCGTGGAGGCTGGGGAGAATCTGGAGCAGTGCGTGGCGCGGGAGGTGTTCGAGGAGAGCGGCATCCGGGTGACCAATGTGCGTTACGTGGCGAGCCAGCCCTGGCCCTTCCCCCACAGCCTGATGATGGGCTTCACCGCCGACTACGAGAGCGGCGAGATCCGGGTGCAGGATGACGAACTGGTGGCGGCAGGCTTCTTTGAGGCTGACCGGCTGCCGCGCTTGCCCCCTCATGGCACCATAGCGCGCCGGCTTATCGAACAGTGCCTCGCCGAGGCGCGTTGAGGGAAAACGGGGGCGCTTGTATGCGTCCCCTCACATCTTTGCACTCCTGCGGTGCTGTGCGGCATCAGTGTCGCCCTCAGCCTTGCACAAAGTGGTATCATGTCCGCCATTTTATGCGTGACATGACTCAGGAACTGGGATGAAAGAGCTGAAAAACGATCGATACCTGCGTGCCCTGCTGCGCCAGGAAGTGGACATGACCCCGGTATGGATGATGCGTCAGGCTGGCCGTTATCTGCCGGAATACAAGGCGACCCGCGCCGTTGCGGGGGATTTCATGTCCCTGTGTCGCAACGCCGAGCTGGCCTGTGAAGTCACCTTGCAGCCCCTGCGCCGCTATCCACTCGATGCCGCCATCCTCTTCTCCGACATCCTGACCGTGCCCGATGCCATGGGGCTGGGCCTCTACTTCGAACACGGGGAAGGCCCGCGCTTCGAGCGCCCGATCACCTCCATGGCCGACGTGCAGGCCCTGCCCATCCCGGATCCGGAAGACGAGCTCGGCTACGTGATGAATGCGGTGCGCACCATCCGCCGCGAGCTCAAGGGCGACGTGCCGCTCATCGGCTTCTCCGGCAGCCCCTGGACCCTGGCCACCTACATGGTGGAGGGGGGCAGCTCCAAGGCGTTCACCAAGATCAAGCAGATGATGTATGCAGAGCCGCAGACCCTGCATCTGCTGCTCGACAAGCTGGCGGACAGCGTGATTAGCTATCTCAACGCCCAGATCAGGGCGGGTGCCCAGGCGGTCATGGTGTTCGATACCTGGGGCGGCGTGCTCACCCCGCGGGATTACCGCGACTTCTCCCTGCAGTACATGCACAAGATCGTCGATGGCCTGATCCGTGAACATGAGGGCCGCCGTGTGCCGGTCACCCTGTTCACCAAGAACGGCGGCCAGTGGCTGGAGCAGATCGCCGCCACCGGCTGTGATGCCCTAGGGCTGGACTGGACCACCGACATCGCGGACGCCAAACGCCGGGTCGGCGACAAGGTGGCGCTGCAGGGCAACATGGACCCCTCCATGCTCTACGCCACCCCGGAGCGGATCCGCGAAGAGGTCGCCACCATTCTGGCCGGTTTCGGTCATGGCAACGGTCATGTCTTCAACCTGGGGCACGGCATCCATCAGGATGTGGACCCGGAACATGCCGGCGTGTTCGTCAACGCGGTGCATGAGCTCTCCGCCCGATACCACGGTCGCTGAGGGCGGCAAACAGCGTGATGAACGGGGCCTGCGGGCCCCGTTTTGCTGTCCGTGACACAGGGGGCTGCATCCTGGTCGCGGCTCGGGTTACACTGCACCCCCATGTTGGCCGTCGTGGCCGGGATGGGGTCGTTGAGGGGCAGGAGGCTGGATGGAGAAGCGGGCATGGGATTGGGGCATCGACCTTGGCGGGACCAAGTGCGAGTGCGTGGTGCTCGATGGCGACGAGGTGTTGCTGCGCCACCGCATTCCTACTGAACGGCACGGCGGCTACCAGCACATGCTGGGCCAGATCGCCAAACTGGTGGACGAGTGTGCCGCCAAACTCGGTCAGCGTCCTGCACTCATCGGCATGGGGACGCCGGGGGCCCGGGACCCCCAGACCGGGCTGCTGAAAAACAGCAACACCACCGAGTTCAACGGCAAGCCGCTCAAGGAAGATCTGGAGCGCAGGCTGGGCGTCCCCGTGCTCATCGCCAACGACGCCAACTGTTTCGCCCTGGCGGAAACCCATCTGGGGGCGGTGCGCCAGCATCATTCCTCTGCACGCGTGGTGTTCGGCATCATCATGGGCACCGGAGTCGGGGCCGGCATCGTCATCAACGGCCAGATCCTCAACGGTCACCACGGCATCGCCGGGGAGTGGGGGCACAACGTCCTGTTGCCGGAGGGGCCAGAGTGCTACTGCGGCAAGCGCGGCTGCGTCGAAACCCTCATCAGCGGCCCGGCGCTGGAGGCCTGGTACGAGGCCAGGACCAAACGCCGTCTCTCGCTCGCCCAGATTGCTGCGGCCAGTGCCCATGATCATGTCGCCAGGCTCACCATGGACAGGTTGCACCTGCTGTTCGGCCAGGCCCTCGCCAACGTGATCAATATTCTCGATCCGGACGTCATCGTCATCGGTGGCGGCGTGGGCAATGTGCAGAGCCTCTATCGCGCCGGGCGCGAAACGGTATTGCCCTTCCTGTTCAACCCCCGCTTCGCCACCCCCATGGTAGCGCCGGCTCTGGGGGACAGCGCCGGGGTATTCGGTGCCGCACTGCTGGCCCGCGGCGTCTTTCGCGAGGCACTGCTCTCGTGAGTCGCCCCTTCCTCCCATCCCTTTGTCGCAGCTAAGGACACAACGTTTCCATGATCAAGATTGCCATCAACGGCTATGGCCGCATCGGCCGCAACGTGCTGCGGGCCCTCTACGAGAGCGGCCGCGACAAGACCATCAAGATAGTGGCCATCAACGAGCTGGCGGCCCCCGAGGCCATGGTGCACCTGACCCGCTTTGACACCAGCCACGGCCGGTTCCGCTATCCGGTACAACTGGCGGGCAACAGCATGCAGGTGGGGGAGGATCTCATCGCCCTGTTTGCCGAGCGGGATCCGTCGAACTTGCCGTGGCGGGCGCTGGGGGTGGACGTGGTGCTGGACTGCACCGGGGTGTTCGGCTCCCGGGCCGATGCCGAGCTGCATCTGGGGGCGGGAGCGGGCAAGGTGCTCTTCTCCCATCCGGCGGACGCGGACGTGGACGCCACCATCGTCTACGGGGTCAACCACCAGGTGCTGACCGGGCGGGAGCGGATCGTCTCCAACGCCTCCTGTACCACCAACTGCGTGGTCCCCGTCATCGAAACATTGCATCGAGAATTCGAGATAAATTGTGGTACTATTACGACAATTCATTCGGCCATGCACGATCAGCAAGTCATCGATGCCTATCACGGCGACTTGCGCAGAACCCGGGCAGCCAGCCAGTCCATCATCCCGGTGGACACCAAGCTGGCAAAGGGGTTGGAACGTATCCTTCCCCACTTTGCCGGCAAGTTCGAGGCGATCGCGGTACGGGTACCGACCATCAATGTAACCGCCATGGATCTGAGCATTACTGTTCGTAAAAAAGTGACAGTTAGTGACGTAAATCAAGCCCTGCAACGGGCATCCAGAGGTACATTACACGGTATTCTGGACTACACGGAAGAGCCACTGGTCTCCGTAGACTTTAATCATGATGCACACTCCTGCATCATTGATGGTACCCAGACCCGGGTCAGCGATGCCAACCTCGTCAAGATGTTGATGTGGTGCGATAACGAATGGGGCTTCGCCAACCGCATGCTGGATACCACCCGGGCCATGATGGCCGCAGGCTGAGAGTCTGCACCGGGCGCAAGGTTACTGTTTTTTTAACATTACCTGAAAATATATAGAGGACTGAATATGTCTGTTATCAAGATGACCGACCTGGATCTGGCGGGCAAACGCGTTCTGATCCGTGCTGACCTGAACGTGCCGGTAAAAGACGGCAAGGTCACTTCCGATGCACGTATCGTTGCGACTCTGCCGACCATCAAGCTGGCTCTGGAAAAGGGCGCCAAGCTGATGATCACCTCCCACCTGGGTCGTCCGACCGAGGGTGAATACAACGAAGAATTCTCCCTGGCTCCGGTTGTCAACTATCTGAAAGACGCACTGTCCTGCCCGGTTCGTCTGGCCAAAGACTACCTGGATGGCGTAGACGTCGCCGCCGGTGAGCTGGTTGTGCTGGAAAACTGCCGCTTCAACAAAGGCGAGAAGAAGAACACCATCGATCTGGCCAAAAAATACGCCGCCCTGTGTGACGTCTTTGTAATGGATGCATTCGGTACTGCTCACCGCGCCGAAGGCTCTACCTACGGTGTGGCCCAGTTCGCGCCGGTTGCCTGTGCAGGCCCCCTGCTGGCCGGTGAACTGGAAGCCCTGGGCAAAGCCATGCTGAAGCCCGAGCGCCCCATGGTTGCCATCGTGGGCGGCTCCAAGGTCTCCACCAAGCTGACCGTGCTGGAATCCCTCTCCAAGATCGCTGACCAGCTGGTGGTCGGTGGTGGCATCGCCAACACCTTCATCGCTGCTGCCGGTCACAACGTCGGCAAGTCCCTGTGCGAGCACGATCTGATCGACACCGCCAAGAAACTGGCTGCCGAAACCAACATTCCGGTGACCACCGACGTGGTTGTGGGTAGCGAATTCTCCGAATCCACCCCGGCCACCATCAAGTCCGTGTCCGACGTGACTGACGGCGACATGATCTTCGACATCGGTCCGGATTCCGCCAAGGCCCTGGCCGACATCATCATGAACGCCAAGACCATCCTGTGGAACGGCCCGGTCGGCGTGTTCGAGTTCGACCAGTTCGCTGAAGGCACCAAGGTGATCGCCGAAGCCATCGCCGCTTCCCCGGCCTTCTCCATCGCTGGCGGTGGTGACACCCTGGCTGCCATCGACAAGTTCGGCATCGCCGACAAGGTCTCCTACATCTCCACCGGCGGCGGCGCCTTCCTGGAGTTCGTAGAAGGCAAGGTACTGCCGGCTGTCGCGATTCTCGAAGAGCGCGCCAAAGCCTAATTGACCCGGGACGGGGGGCAAAAGCCTCCCGTTTCGTTTATCATGTGGCCGCTGTGCCGGTTCATGATGAACCCCCCACTTTTTATTAACGGCATACGAGACAGGACGATTAAACATGTCTAAGAAAATTTTCGACTTCGTAAAACCCGGCGTGATCACTGGTGATGACGTTCAGAAAGTGTTCGCCATCGCCAAGGAAAACGGCTTCGCTCTGCCGGCCGTCAACTGCGTCGGTACCGACTCCGTGAACGCCGTGCTGGAAGCTGCTGCCAAGGTCAAAGCCCCGGTTATCGTACAGTTCTCCAACGGTGGTGCCGTGTTCACCGCCGGCAAGGGTCTGAAGCTGGAAGGCCAGCAAGCTGCCATCCTGGGTGCCATCTCCGGTGCCAAGCACGTGCACTCCGTTGCCGAAGCCTACGGTGTGCCGGTGATCCTGCACACCGACCACGCCGCCAAGAAGCTGCTGCCGTGGATCGACGGTCTGCTGGACGCGGGCGAGAAGCACTTTGCCGAAACCGGCAAGCCGCTGTTCTCCTCCCACATGCTGGATCTGTCCGAAGAGTCTCTGGAAGAGAACATCGACATCTGCTGCGAGTACCTGACCCGCATGGCCAAGATGAACATGACTCTGGAGCTGGAACTGGGCTGCACCGGCGGTGAAGAAGACGGCGTGGACAACAGCCACCTGGACCAATCCTCCCTGTACACCCAGCCGGAAGACGTGGCCTACGCCTACGAGCGTCTGTCCAAGATCAGCCCGCGCTTCACCATCGCTGCCTCCTTCGGCAACGTGCACGGTGTGTACAAGCCGGGTAACGTCAAGCTGACTCCGAAGATCCTGGACAACTCCCAGAAGTACGTCTCCGAGAAGTTCGGTCTGCCTGCCAAGTCCCTGGACTTCGTGTTCCACGGTGGCTCCGGCTCTACCCTGGAAGAGATCCGCGAATCCATCTCCTACGGCGTGGTGAAGATGAACATCGACACCGACACCCAGTGGGCGACCTGGGAAGGCGTGCTGAACTTCTACAAGTCCAACGAAGCCTACCTGCAAGGCCAGCTGGGCAACCCGGAAGGTGCCGACAAGCCGAACAAGAAGTTCTACGATCCGCGCGTATGGCTGCGTGCCGGTCAGACTTCCATGATCGCGCGTCTGGAGAAGGCCTTCTCCGACCTGAACGCCATCGACGTACTGTAATTCGCAGCACCTTGATTGCATGAAAAGGCGCCCTTCGGGGCGCCTTTTGCATTTCTGTGATCCTGACGGGCTGGATTGGGGATGGGGGGCTGGGTATTATCGATGACACCCGTTTAATTTAGTAAACGAATGCAACCAGGCAGGATGCTGAGCATGCAGACAGGAAGACAGGGACATCAGGAACACACGGCCTCCTATTACGCGGCCACTCGCAACGACCATCGGCAGTGGCCCGAGCTCAGTGGTGAGCTGGATGCGGACGTCTGCGTCATCGGTGGCGGTTTCACCGGCCTCAACACCGCCATCAACCTGGCCGATGCCGGTTACAAGGTGGTGCTGCTGGAGGCCAACCGCATCGGCTGGGGGGCGTCGGGGCGCAACGGCGGCCAGCTGATCCGCGGCATCGGCCACGATACCAGCCAGTTCGCCCGCTGGATTGGCGAGGCGGGCGTGCGGGAGCTGGATCTCATGGGGATCGAAGCGGTGCAGCTGGTGCGCGAGCGGGTCGAGCGTTTCAACATCGAGTGCGATCTCACCTGGGGCTATTGCGATCTCGCCACCAAGGCGCGCCACCTGAGGGGGTTCGAGGAGGATGCCGAGCACCTGGCGAGCCTGGGTTACCGGCACGCACTGAAAATGGTGGCACGGGAGGAGATGCACACCGTGGTCGGATCGGATCGCTATATCGGCGGGATGATCGACATGGGCTCCGGTCACCTGCATCCTCTCAACCTGGCCCTCGGCGAAGCGCGTGCGGCAGCCAGTCTCGGGGTCTCCTTGTTCGAACACTCAAGGGTGACCCACATCGACTACGGCGAGCGGGTCGAGGTGACCACGGCCCACGGCCGGGTCAGCGCGGACTACCTGGTGATCGGCTGCAACGCTTACCTGGGCGACCTCCAGCCCGATCTCGGGGGCAAGGTGCTGCCAGCAGGCTCCTACATTCTCGCCACCCAGGTGCTGGAGAAGCGCCTGCGCCAGCGCTTGCTGCCACAGAACATGGCGGTGTGCGATCAGAATGTGGCGCTCGACTACTATCGGCTGTCGGCGGACGGTCGCCTGCTGTTTGGCGGTGCCTGCAACTACTCGGGCCGTGACCCCCGTGATATCAAGGCCTTCATGCTGCCCAAGCTGCTGCGGGTCTTCCCCGAGCTCGCGGGTACCGCCATCGAGTTCCAGTGGGGGGGCATGATAGGCATAGGCGCCAACCGGCTGCCCCAGATAGGCCGCCTCGAGCAGCATCCCAACGTCTTCTATGCCCAGGCCTATTCGGGCCATGGCCTCAATGCCACCCACATGGCGGGCAAGCTGGTGGCGGAGGCGATCAAGGGGGAGAGCCGGGGCTTCGATCTCTTCAGCCGCGTCCCCCACATGACCTTCCCGGGTGGCCCGGCGCTGCGCTCTCCGCTGCTGGCGCTCGGGATGCTCTGGTATCGGCTGAAGGATCTGCTCTAGGGGGAGGGGGGCTCGGGATTATCCCTGCTGCGTCGCGTCTGGCTCGGCCAGGCGCCAGCCCTGCTCCGTCTTCATCATCCAGACCTGGGTCTCCTGCGCCAGGGCCTGGCCTGCCTCGAAGTCGCCATATTTGCGCTCGAGCTCCATCAGCCCCATCTCCTGCTGGAAGGGGCCGACCCTGTCATAGACGAGATCCTCGTCGTGCAGCACCTGCAACTGATCCAGTCCCTGCTTGAAGTGGAGCTGGTAGCTCACCTTGACCAGATAGACCCCCTCCATCCGCTCCTCCTTGCCGAGCACGGCGAAGTCGCGGATGTCGAACAGGTCAGCATCCGTGCCCGCCTGCAACCTGGCGGTGACCTGGCTCTGGATGGTCTCTTCACCGGGACCTGCGTTGCAGCCATAAAGCCAGAGGGCCAGCAGGGGGATGAACCACTTTTTCATCAAAACTCCGGACGAACGAGACGGGAAAGGGCAAATTCTGCCACGGCGTCGGTCATATACAAGGGATTGCCGGAAAAATGGCGGTCAAACCGGGGGCCCACACGGTTGCACGGGCCACCCGGTATCAGCGCAGCTTGTCCAGCTGGCCGAGAAATTCGACAGGCCCCATGAAGCCGGTCACCCGCTGGCCGTTCACCTCGTTGCCATCGCGATCGAAGAAGAGGAGGGTCGGCAATCCCAGCACGTTGAGGCCGTTGAGCAGATCCACGTCGGCGTCGTCGTTGGCGGTGACGTCCGCCTGCAGCAGCACCATCTCGCTGAAGCGCGCCTGCACATCGGGGTTGCTGAAGGTCTTGTGCTCGAACTCCTTGCAGGCCACGCACCAGTCGGCGTAGAGATCCAGCAGCACCGGCTTGCCGCGGGCGGCGGCAAGCTGCACCTTGAGATCGTCCAGGGTCTTGATGCGGATGAATCGGGGGGCCTGGGTCTGGGCGGCGGCATTGGCCCCCTCGGGTGGCAGCAGCAGATCCTTGCCCACCACCACAAGGCCCATCATCGCCAGCAGCAGGACGAAGCCGCCGAGGCTCTTGCCCACCGAATGGGCGCGATGCTGGTTGTGGTGATAGAGATAACCGCACAGCACCAGCCCCCAGCCGAGCCAGAGCAGGGTGGCCACCTGATCGCTCAGGAGCCTTGAGAGCAGCAGGATGGGTACCGCCAGCAGCGCAAAACCGAAGAGTTGCTTGATCACATCCATCCAGGCGCCGGCCCTGGGCAGCAGCTTGCCGCCAGAGGTGCCGAGCAAGAGCAGCGGCAGCCCCATGCCCAGGGAGAGGGCATAGAGGGCCGCACCGCCGAGCCAGAGGTCGCCACTCTGGGCCACGTAGATAAGGGCCCCGGAGAGCGGCGCCGTGGTGCAGGGGGAGCAGACCAGTCCCGAGATCATGCCCATGATGGCAACGCCGGCCACGGATCCGCCCTGCTGGCGGTTGGAGAAGCCCGAGAGACGGGTTTGCAGGCTGCTCGGCAGTTGCAGGGTGTAGAGCCCGAACATGGAGAGGGCGAGCAGCACGAACATCACCGAGAGGCCGATGAGCACATAGGGATGCTGCAGTGCCGCCTGGAATTGCAGGCCCGCCGAGGCGACGACGAGCCCGAGCAGGGTATAGGTGACCGCCATCCCCTGCACATAGACGAAGGAGAGCAGGAAGGCGCGACGGGTGGAGAGGCGATGCCCGGCCCCGGCGATGATCCCGGTCAGGATGGGATACATGGGGAAGACGCAGGGGGTGAAGGCGAGGCCGAGACCCAGGGCGAAGAAGGCGGCGACGCTGATCCAGAACCCCTGGCTGCCGAGGGCGGCCGCCAGCCTGTCCTGCTGGCTGCCCGGCACGTCGGTGCCTTGAAGGCTGGCCACCGCTTCCGCCCGGGCGGGGGCTGCGAGGGGCTCGACGGCGATCCGCTTGTCGGTCGGTGGGTAGCAGAGTCCCTCGGTGCAGCCCTGGTAACTCAGGGTGAGGCTGGCCGCGTCCCCGACCCGGGTCAGTGCCACGGGGATCTGCACCTCCTGGTAATAGACCCGGCTCTTGCCGAAGAAGTCATCCTCGTGCTCGGTGCCGGGGGGCAGGACGGGCTCGTCGAAGGCGAGGTTCTCTCCCTTCACACGGATACTGTGGCGATAGAGGTAATAGCCGTCGGCGATGCGTATCCGGAGCAGCAGCCGATCACCCTGTTGTTCGCTCTCGAGGGCGAAGGCCTGATCCACCTTGAGGAATCTGGGCTGGGTCTCGATGCCGAGGCTGCCGAGCAGATCCTGGCTGCTGGCCCGGGCGGGGGCCGTCGTCAGGACGCAGAGCAGGCCCAGCAGCATCAGCAGGAAGGAGAGGGGGCGAGAGGCGGTCATGAGGTCTCCTGTGTCAACCAGTCGAGATAGGCAGGGTGGCCCTGGCTTGCCGGAAGCGCCAGGATCTCCGGTACCTCGTAGGGATGGTGGGCGAGAATGCACTGGCGCAGGGGTTCGAACAGAGCGGCCCGACTCTTGATGACGAGCTGGATCTCCCGGGTTCGCTCCGTCTTGCCCTGCCAGCGATAGACGGAGGTGACCCCGGGCAGCTGGTTGATGCAGGCGGCGAGGCGCTGGTCGAGCAGCTGCTCGCAGAGGCGGTCTGCACTGGTCTCGTCGGGGCAGGTGCAGAGCACCAGAATGGCGTCGGTCATAGGGATGGACGGTCTCGGCAACGGGGCGCACGGGCCCCCTGGATCAGCCGTTACTATACCGGGCCGGGGGGCAAATAGCACCCGGCCCCCCGCACCCGGAATAAGTCATGCGCCCGAGATGGACGCTGTGAAAAGGACAGGGCAGAATGAGCGGGCTTGTTCCAATTCTACGTAAGGAAATGTATGACCCAACAGAATGAGCAGCAGAGAAACCGCATGTTGAGCCTGTTGCGTGAAGGGGAGCGCCGCATGCTGGTGCAACTGGCCGGTCTGCTGCGTACCAGTGTCGACGAGATCAATGCGGAGCTGGAAAAAGAGGAGCTGTTGTCGGCGTTGGAGCAACCCATCACGGTGGAGTACCTCAACGGCGTGGTGCAGCATCATCTGTTCGAGCGCCTGCACAAGGGGGACATGGTGGCGGCCCAGCGCATGCTGAACCAGTACCAGAGCGACCTCGAAGCCATGATGCGCCAGGAAACCAGGCAGGACGATACCCCGCCGGAAGAGGTCAAGGCCCAGGCCTGACCCCGCGAGGCCCTCTTCAGCACCATCATGCCATCGCATGATGGTGCCTCGCCCTTACCCCTCGAATCGCTTATCCCAGTGCCTTCTGCACCTGTCCCATGGGAATGGGGAACACCTTGTCGTAACTCCAGTTGTAGACGAAGGCATAGACCAGGTAGAAGAGCACGAAGCCCATATCCAGCACCAGCGCCTCCAGCAGGCCGATGTCGAGCCACCAGGACATCACCGGCAGGGCCACGATCAGCAGGCCCCCCTCGAACCCCAGGGTATGCAGCACACGCTGCCACAGCGCCTTGTGGGTGTGGCCCTGATAGCGCAGCAGCAGCTTGTCCACCCCGATGTTGTAGACATAGTTCCAGACGGTGGCGACCACCGAGAAGAACAGGGCCAGGGGGCCCATGTGGTTGAGCCCGACGCCGGTCACCCAGCTGGCCAGCGGGGCGGCGATCAGCAGGCCAATCAATTCGAAGCCGATGGCGTGGCGCAGGCGGTCACGGGTCGTACGCATGGTCTGTCTCTCTCTTTGGTCAGGGAATGGCGGCAATGTATCGCCAAAACCGGATAGATTCACGTTGGTATCTATCGCTAAAATAGATAGATGTGACGACACAACAGCACGGCGGAGCAGGCTCATGACCCCTTCACTGGAACACTTCAAGGCATTGCTGGCGACGGCCGAGACCGGGTCGTTCTCGGCGGCGGCGCGCAGGCTGGGCAAGGCTCAGTCGGTGGTGAGTGCCGCCATCGCCAACCTGGAGATCGATCTCGGCCTTGCGCTGTTCGATCGCAGCGGCCGCTATCCCGTGCTGACCGAGGCGGGGGCCCGCATCTGTCAGGAGGCGGGGGTGCTGCTGGCCCAGAGCGAGCGACTGCAGGCCATCGCAGGAGAACTGGCCAACGGCGTCGAGTCGCGCCTCACCCTGGCCATCGACGATGACTCCCACCTGCCCTGGCTTGGTTCCCTGCTGGAGGAGTTCGCCAGCCGTTACCCGGCGGTGGAGCTGGAGCTGCTGTTCCCGCTGATGGAGGACGTGACCGAGCTGCTCAAGAGCGGCCGTGCCCAGCTCGGCATCAGCTATCAAAAGGCGCACCCCGAGCGGGAGCTGGTCTCCCGCTCCCTGGGGACGGTCACCATGCCCCTGGTGGTCTCTCCGGATCACCCCCTGGCCCACAAGACGCCGTTGAAGGAGAGCGACCTGCAAGGGGCTCGCCAGTTGATGGTGACCGGACGGCGGGAGGGGACGGAGCGCCATCGCTTCCGCCTCTCGGCGCAAGTGTGGTGGGTGGAGGGGGATCTCGGGATCCTGGAGCTGGTGAAACTGGGGCTGGGATGGGCGGCGGTGCCCGAGTTTCTGCTGCACCGGCCCCTGGCGCGGGGGGAGCTGGTGGTGCTCAAGCCGGACTTCATCGCCGAGGCGGAACTGGCGCTGGAGTTGCAGTGGTATCGCGCCCGCCCGCTCGGGCAGGCGGGGCGCTGGTTGCAGGAGGCACTGCTGGCGCGGGTGCCTCGCTAGGGGGGATTCAGTCGATCAACGCGTAGGGCAGGGGTTGCAAACTGAGGCTGGAGCCCTCTTCCAGCTTGAGGCGGAAGCGGGCGTCGGCCTCGGTGTCCTTGGGCAGCACGGCGGTGAGCCACACCTGACCCTGCTGCTGCCAGGCGTTGAGCACCAGACCGCTGCGGCGCCAGTTGTCACCGAGCTGGATCTCCAGGGTGTCACCGCTGGCCACCTGCGTTGCGGCCGTGCCGCTCAGCACGAAGAGGGCGCGGTTGTTGGCGCCGCGATACTTGGCGCGCGCCACCGTCTCCTGCCCCATGTAGCAGCCCTTGTTGAAGCTGATGCCATCAAGGGCTTGCAGGTTCAGCATCTGGGGGATGTATTCCCCCTGATGGACCGCTTCCAGATGGGGGAGACCGGCTTTGATTTCCAGCCCCCACCAGAGTCCTTCGTCGCCCACCGGCAGGTTCAGGGCCAGCGGGGATGTGCTCGCCAGCAGCCAGCGGTCCGCCTCCACCCTGACTGCCATGCCGCCCTCCACCAGACCGGTGCCGGTCAGCGCGAAGTGCTGTGCCATCCAGTCGTCCGTCCCCTGACCGGCCAGTCCGGTCAGGCTGCCCTGAAACTCGCCGATCTCGACCTTGGCAAAGATCGCAAACTTCTTGAGCTCCGGCAGCTGGCGGGCCAGCACCGAGGGCTTGGTCAGCATCAGCAGGCTGTCTTCCAGGCAGAGCAGGCGAAAATCGCTCCACAGCTTGCCCTTGGGATCGCAGTGGCCGCCGAGGGTGCTCTGGCCCGGTTGCAGGGCGTTGACGTCGCAGGTGACCTGACCTTGCAGATACTTGGCGCGATCCGGGCCGCCGAGGCGGGTGATGGCCAGATTGGTCAGGGAAAACAGGGTCGGCTCGGCAGGAAGAAGAGGGGTCGGCAGGCTCACGATGGGATTCCAGAGACAGAAAGTATGTGACCTGCATGGTAAAGACGTAAGGAATGTTTGTCAGCCGGAAAATCCTGCTGCTACCATTCCCCGGTCTTTGTAAGGAGAGTTCCATGTTGAACCCAAGTGAGAAGTCCCGCCTGAAGTGGGCCTGCCGTCGCGGCATGCTCGAGCTGGATGTGATCTTTATGCCCTTCTTTGAGCACGAGTTCGATGGCCTCGGCGAGGCCGAACAGCGCACCTTCATTCGCCTGCTGGAGTGCGAGGATCCGGAGCTGTTCCGCTGGTGCATGGGTCACGGCGTGCCCGAGGATCCCGATTTTGCCGCCATGATCCCCCTGATCCTCGAGCGCAACCAGGCCCGTCACGACAGCCTGCGCTGAGCCCGACTCGCGACCGCCACCCCTCATGGCCAGCCTCGCGTCTCCCCAGCGGGCAGTGATGCCCGTGATCGCCTCCCGCCAGCAGCGTCTGCTGCTGTGCATCCTGTTTCTGTTGCTGCTCTTGCCCGTCGCTAGCCTGATCCAGGGCTGGCAATGGGGGCTGTTCCTCCCTGTCTGGGGGCTGAGTCTGTGGCGCGCGTTGCGCCGCCATCCGGCGGCGAGCGGCGTGCTCGTCTGGGATGGGGAGTGGCTCGAGTGGCAAGGGGCGCGCCATCGGCTGGATCCCCGCAGCCGCATCCTGCCCGGGGTGCTCTGGTTGCGGCTGAAGACGGTGGAGGGCTCCGAGGGGCAGCTCTGGCTCTTCTCCGATGCCCTGGCCCCTGCACACTACCGCGCCCTGGCCCGCGCCATCCACCTCGCTGTCCGCTAGGGGCGTCTCTCTCTACCTGCTACATCTGCCGCTCATAGCAGATGACCCCGCCTGGGCGGGGTCATCTGGGGGAGGGCATACGCCCGAATCGAACGCAACGGCCTTATTCCCGATCCGGGGTCAGCACGGTCGGCTTGGAGTCCGGCTGCATGTCCGGATAATCCAGGTTGTAGTGCAAACCGCGAGACTCCTTGCGCTCCAGGGCGCAGTTGACGATGAGCTCGGCCACCTGCAACAGGTTGCGCAGCTCCAGCAGGTTGTTGGAGACCCGGAAGTTGGCGTAGTACTCCTGCACCTCCTGCTTGAGCAGATCGATGCGACGCTTGGCCCGGGCCAGGCGCTTGTTGGTGCGCACTATGCCCACGTAGTCCCACATCATCAGCCGCAGTTCGTGCCAGTTGTGCTGGATCACCACCTGCTCGTCCGAGTCATCCACCTGGCTCTCGTCCCAGGCCGGCAGGCTGGGGGGCGCCACGCTGGTGGGCAGCTTGGCCAGGATGTCGGCTCCCGCCTGATGGGCATAGACCACGCATTCGAGCAGGGAGTTGGAGGCCATGCGATTGGCGCCGTGCAACCCGGTATAGGTCACCTCGCCGATGGCATAGAGGCCGGGGATGTCGGTCTGGCCGTTGTTGTCGATCATCACGCCGCCACAGGTGTAGTGGGCCGCCGGGACGATGGGCATCGCCTCCTTGGTGATGTCGATACCGACCGCGAGGCAGCGCTCATAAATGGTCGGGAAGTGCTTGATGATGAAATCCGCCGGCTTGTGGCTGATGTCCAGATACATGCAATCCGCCCCGAGGCGCTTCATCTCGTGGTCGATGGCGCGGGCGACGATGTCCCGCGGGGCCAGCTCGGCCCGCTCGTCAAACTCCGGCATGAAGCGGCTGCCGTCCGGGCGGCGCAGATAGGCCCCCTCGCCACGCAGGGCCTCGGTCAGCAGGAAGTTGGGGTCGTCCGGGTGGAACAGGCTGGTGGGGTGGAACTGGTTGAACTCCAGGTTCGCCACCCGGCAGCCGGCGCGCCATGCCATGGCGATGCCGTCGCCAGAGCTTACATCGGGGTTGGAGGTGTACTGGTACACCTTGGAGGCACCACCGGTGGCCAGCGCCACGAAGCGGGCGCGGATCACCTCGACCTGCTCGGCGTTGCGATTCCAGACATAGGCTCCCAGTACCTTGTTGCCCGGCAGACCCAGCTTGCGGGTGGTGATGAGATCGACCGCGTTGAAGCGCTCCATCAGCTGGATGTTGGGGTGGGCGCGCACCTGGTCGATCAGGGTGAGCTGCACCGCCTTGCCGGTGGCGTCGGCCGCGTGGAAGATGCGGCGATGGCTGTGGCCCCCTTCCCGGGTCAGGTGATAGTGGGATTCCCCCTCGGCATCCTCTTCCTGATCGAAGGGGACTCCCTGCTGAATGAGCCACTGGATGGAGTCGCGGGCGTTGCGGGCGGTGAACTCCACCACTGCCGGGTCGCACAACCCGGCGCCGGCGTTGAGCGTGTCGCTCACGTGGGATTCGATGCTGTCGGTCTCGTCGAACACGGCAGCGATGCCTCCTTGCGCATAGAGAGTGGCCCCCTCACTGATGGGCCCCTTGCTCAGAACCAGGACTTTGGCCTGGTCTGCCAATCGCAACGCGAGGGACAGACCGGCGGCACCGCTGCCAATGATGAGTACGTCGCAAAGGTATTCAACACTTGCTTTCATAAGTATCATTGGCCTGGATTAAGAACTGGCCCCATGGTAGCCCAAGGGGGGTTGTGATGCAGCCCGCATCACATTTTTTTCAATGCAAGCGAACTTTCCCTGATTCCTCCTGTCTGAACTTGTGCGCTTAGAAGGGGCCGGAAAAGAAAAACGATAACCTGATGGGGGTTTTACGGCTCTGATGAGCGACCAGAATCTACTGGACGAACAGCTGGTTGAACGGGTCCAGCGTGGCGATAAAAATGCATTCAACCTGTTGGTACGCAAGTACCAGTACAAGGTGGTCAACCTGGTGGCCAGGTATGTCAACAATCCGGGCGATGTACCGGATGTGGCGCAGGAGGCATTCATCAAGGCCTACCGTGCGTTACCGACATTCCGTGGCGAGAGCGCGTTTTACACCTGGTTGTACCGGATTTCCGTCAACACGGCCAAAAACTACCTGACGTCACAGGGGCGCAGACCGCCCAGCAGTGATGTCGAAGCGGACGAGGCTGAATATTATGGTGGTGGTGAAGCCCTGCAAGAGGTGGCCACCCCGGAAAACCTGGCGCTGACCGACGAGATCAAGCGTACCGTGTTTACCGCCATAGAAGCCTTGCCAGAAGATTTGAGAACGGCGATCACCCTTCGTGAAATGGAAGGGCTGAGCTACGAGGAGATTGCGGAGATCATGGATTGTCCGGTGGGTACGGTGAGATCCCGCATCTTCCGGGCGAGGGAAGCAATCGATAAAAAGCTGCAACCTCTGATCGAGCATTAACTGGGGAAAGACAGGCAAACTTATGGCAAATAAAGAGCAACTTTCAGCCCTGATGGATGGCGACCTTAGCGAAATCGAGGTACTGAACGAGCTGGGAACGGATCCCGCTCTGCAGGATACCTGGTCGCGTTACCATCTGATCGGTGATGCCATGCGGGGTGACCTGCCGGTCAATCTGCAACTGGATCTCAGCGACAGCATCATGCTGGCGCTGGAGGATGAACCCACCATACTGGCGCCCAAGCCGGCACAGCCTGCTGCGCCCCAGGTGCAGCCCGCCGGCAAGGTGATCCCCTTCGTTCGCCGCTTTGGCCAGCAAGTGGGGCAGTATGCCATTGCCGCCTCCGTGGCTGCCGCCGTCATCTTCGGCGTGCAGCAGTACCAGGGCAAGGATGGTGTGCCGACCAGCCCGGTGCTCAATACCATACCCGTGGGTGGCAGTGCTGCGCCGGTGAGCGTGCACTATCCCCAGGATGGCAGCCGGACCGGTGTGCGTCAGCAAGGTCTGAGCGAGCAGCAGATGCAGGAGCAGCGCGAGCGCATCAATGCCTTCCTGCGCGACCATCAACTGCAACAGCGTCTGCTGCAAGACAAGCAGATTCAGGAATAACGCATTTTTAGGGATCAGATCGTGCGCCAGTCCAGCCGTATCCTGCTGGCCTCTCTCCTGTTGATTTGTGCCAAGGCCTCGGCCGACGATCTGTCGGCCGAGGCCTTGTTGCAGCAGATGCAGAGTGCCGTTTCGCAACAGAACTTCGAATTGTCCATGGTCAAGGCCCGCCAGGGGCGCCTCGAGCCTATCCGTTTCAGCCACGGGATCATCGATGGCAAGGAGGTGGCTCACCTGAGCTATCTCGACGGCAAGGCCGTGGAGTTCCTGCAACGCCAGAACGAATACACCTTCTTCGAAAACACCCATGAACCCTACACCCTCAAGGGGGCGCGTTTCCCCGGGGTCTGGTCGAGCCTGGTGAGGATGCCGCTGCCCCGGGTGATGGAGAGTTATGACCCCGTGCTGGCGGGCCGCAGCCGGGTGGCCGGCCTGGTGGCACAAGTGGTGCGGCTGGTGCCCAAGGAGGCGGACAAGTACGGCTTCGTGCTCTGGATTGATGAACAGAGCCATCTGCTGCTGCGGGTGGACATGGTGGATCGGGAAGGCAATCTGGTGGAGCAGGTGCTGGGGGTGGATCTGGACAGGCAATCTGCGCCGGCCCCCTGGCTGGTCACCCTGGCACGCAGCAAGCTGCCGGATGCGCTGGCGCTGGAAGATGCCTATCCCGCTCCCCAGCAGACCCTCAACTGGCACCTGACCTGGTTGCCCGATGGCTTCAAGGTGCTCTCTCAGGATCGGCATCAGCTGGTCAGCACCAGTCTGCCGGTGGATTACATGATGCTCTCCGATGGGCTGGTGGATCTCTCCGTCTACGTCTCACGGGTCGATCCCAAGCAGGCGGTGCGCCAGCAGTTGATTCGCCAGGGGGCCACCTCGCTGGTGAGCTTCGTCAACGAGGTCGGGGTGGAGATCACCGTGGTGGGCGAGGTGCCCGCCGAAACCGCCAAGCGCATCGCCGAGGCAGTGCAGCCATTGGCCCGCAACGAGGCGGTGCAGTGAGTCTTTGCCGTGAGACTTGCCCTGAGGGTGCCGCCGTGCTGAGATCCGGAGCATCCACCGCCCCCTGTGAGGAGTCATCAGGTGAGTAACATGAGTGAAGAGCTGGCCACAGTAGTGGCCATCGACGGCAATCACGCCTGGGTGGAGTGTGAGCGGCGATCCGCCTGCAGCGGTTGCCACCAACAATCCAGCTGCGGGACCGGCACCGTCGCCAAGGCCTTTCCCATGAAGGCGCAGCGGCTGCGGGTCGCCCTCACCGGCGATGTGGCGGTGGGCCAGCAGATCCGCCTGGGCATCCCTCAGGCCAGCATCCTGCGCGGTGCGGCTCTGGTGTACGTGCTGCCGCTCTTCTGTCTGCTGCTGGGCGCCCTGCTCGGCCAGCTCTGGCTGGTGCCGCTCTTGTCGGCGGGAGAGGGGGTGACCATCCTCTGCTGTCTGCTGGGCGGCGCCATCGGATTTTTACTGGTTCGTTACTTTTCTGACCGGCTCGAGCAGGGGGAATACGGTCCCCGCATGCTCGGGGTGGTGCTCAATACCCGTCATCTCTCTTGAGGGGCCGGGTCTGGCGGAGGGCATCCAGGTGCCCAACGCCCGCCAGACAAGGCGCTATTTGTGGGGCCCGCCGACTAAAGATTGGCCGTCGACCGGGTTATCCAGTAAAATCCTGCCCTCATATCCGACCCTAACTTAATTTTGAGTGATTCTTGCTCGATGAAACACATTCGTAACTTTTCGATTATTGCGCACATCGACCACGGTAAGTCGACCCTGTCGGACCGTCTGATCCAGACTTGCGGCGGCCTGTCCGATCGCGAGATGCAGGCCCAGGTGCTGGACTCCATGGATCTGGAGCGGGAGCGCGGCATTACCATCAAGGCACAGAGTGTGACCCTGAACTACCAGGCACAAGACGGTAACACCTATCAGCTGAACTTTATCGACACCCCGGGCCACGTGGATTTCTCCTACGAGGTTTCTCGCTCCCTGGCTGCCTGTGAAGGGGCACTGCTGGTGGTGGATGCCGGTCAGGGGGTTGAGGCACAGACTCTGGCCAACTGCTACACCGCCATGGAAATGGATCTGGAAGTGGTGCCGGTGCTGAACAAGATTGACCTGCCGGCCGCAGAGCCCGAGCGGGTTGCCGAGGAGATCGAGGACATCGTCGGCATCGATGCGGTGGACGCGGTGCGCTGCTCCGCCAAGACCGGCCTCGGTGTCGATCTGGTGCTGGAAGAGATCGTCGCCAAGATCCCGTCCCCGGAAGGGGATCCGGAGGCGCCGCTGCAGGCGCTGATCATCGACTCCTGGTTCGACTCCTACCTCGGGGTCGTGTCGCTCGTGCGGATCAAGAACGGTTCCCTGAAAAAGAACGACAAGATCAAGGTGATGAGCACCGGTCAGGTATGGGGTGTGGATCGCATCGGTATCTTCACGCCGAAGCAGGTGGACACCGACGGCCTGGGTTGTGGCGAGGTAGGTTGGGTCGTCTGCGGCATCAAGGACATCCACGGTGCGCCGGTGGGGGATACCCTGACCCTGGCCAAGCACGGTGCCGAGAAGGCGCTGGCCGGCTTCAAGAAGGTGAAGCCCCAGGTCTATGCGGGCCTGTTCCCCATCTCCAGCGATGACTACGAGTCCTTCCGTGATGCGCTGGAGAAGCTCTCCCTCAACGATGCCTCCCTGTTCTACGAACCGGAGAGCTCCACGGCGCTGGGCTTCGGCTTCCGCTGCGGCTTCCTCGGGATGCTGCACATGGAGATCATCCAGGAGCGTCTGGAGCGTGAATACGATCTGGATCTCATCACCACAGCGCCGACCGTGGTCTACGAGATCGAGCTGAACGATGGCTCCACCATCCACATCGACAGCCCGGCCCAGATGCCCGCCATCAACAACATCAAGGAGATGCGCGAGCCCATCGCCGAGTGTCACATCCTGCTGCCGCAGGAGTACATGGGCAACGTCATCACCCTCTGCATCGAGAAGCGCGGCGTACAGACCAACATGGTCTACCACGGTAAGCAGGTGGCGCTGACCTACGAGATCCCGATGGCGGAAGTGGTGCTCGACTTCTTCGACCGTCTGAAGTCCACCAGTCGCGGCTACGCCTCCCTGGACTACGGCTTCAAGCGCTTCGAAACCTCCGACATGGTCCGTCTGGACATCATGATCAACGGCGAGCGGGTCGACGCCCTGGCCATCATCACCCACAAGGAGAACGCCCAGTATCGTGGTCGCCAGGTGGTGGAGAAGATGCGCGAGCTGATCCCGCGCCAGATGTTCGACATCGCCATTCAGGCCGCCATCGGCAACCAGATCATCGCCCGCAGCACTGTCAAGGCATTGCGTAAAGACGTCACCGCCAAGTGCTACGGTGGTGACGTGAGCCGGAAGAAGAAACTGCTGAACAAGCAGAAAGAAGGCAAAAAGCGGATGAAGTCCCTGGGCCGTGTGGACGTGCCGCAAGAGGCCTTCCTCGCCATTCTCCACGTCGGAAAGGATTAATCGATGGCAAGCACCTTTTCCCTGATCCTCGTCGTCGTCACCCTGCTGACCGGCATCATCTGGACGCTCGACAAGCTGGTCTGGGCCAAGCAGCGGGCGGCCAAGATTGCCGCCGCCCGTGCCAATGCCGGTCCGGATGTGGACGAGAAGACACTGGCCAAGGTGGCCCCCATGCCGGTCTGGATCGAACAGACCGGCGGGGTTTTCCCGGTGATCGCGCTGGTGCTGATCCTGCGCTCCTTCATCTTCGAGCCGTTCCAGATCCCGTCCGGCTCCATGATGCCGACCCTGCTGGTGGGCGACTTCATCCTGGTGGAGAAGTTTGCCTACGGCCTCAAGGACCCGGTGACCAACACCAAGTTCCTCGAGACCGGTGAGCCGAAGCGCGGTGATGTGGTGGTCTTCAAGTATCCGCTGGATACCCGGGTGGACTACATCAAGCGGGTGGTCGGCATGCCCGGCGATCGGGTCATCTATCGCAACAAGGAGCTGATGATCCGGCCCAAGTGCGATGAGCAGGAAGGGAAAACGTGCCCTGGCTTCCAGAAGCTGGACGTCAAGTTCGAGCAGCGCGGCGAGTTCAGCCAGATGGGGATCCCGCTGGATCGCTACACCGAACAGCTGGGCGATGTCTCCCACGAGACCTTGCGCAACCCGCTGATGCCGGACCTGGTGGACCGCTACTATCGCCAGCCCGGCACCTACCCCGACGAGTGGGTGGTGCCGGAAGGCCACTATTTCGTGATGGGTGACAACCGCGACAACAGCACCGACAGCCGTTTCTGGGGTTTCGTGCCCGAGCAGAACCTGGTGGGCAAGGCGGTCGCCATCTGGATCAGTTTCGAATTCGAGCGCGAGGAAGGGTCCAGCTTGCCGAGCTGGGTGCCGACCGGTGTGCGCTTCAACCGCATTGGCGGAATCAAGTAAATGAATATCAAGATGAACAGACTGCAGTCCCGTCTCGGGCATGTCTTTCAGGATCCTGAGCTGCTGACCCGAGCACTGACCCATCGCAGCGCAGGGTCCCGTCACAACGAGCGCCTGGAATTTCTGGGGGACTCCATCCTGAGTCTGGTGATTGCCGATGACCTCTTCCACCGCTTCCCGCAGGCGGCGGAAGGGGATCTCAGCCGGATGCGCGCCACCCTGGTGCGCGAGAAGACGCTGGCCGAGCTGGGCCGGGAATTCGACCTCGGGGATCACCTGATCCTGGGGCCGGGGGAGCTGAAAAGCGGCGGTTTTCGCCGCGAGTCCATCCTGGCCGACACCGTCGAGGCGGTGATCGGCGCCATCTATCTGGACACGGATCTGGAGCGGGTGCGCAGCCTCCTGCTCGGCTGGTATGCCAGCCGCCTTGGCGAGATCAAGCCCGGGATCGAACAGAAGGATCCCAAGACCCGTCTGCAAGAGATCCTGCAGGGAAGCCGCAAATCCCTGCCGACCTACACGGTGACCAACGTCAAGGGCGAGGCCCACAACCAGGAGTTCACCGTCCAGTGCGAAGTGGATGGGCTGGATGGCCCCCTGGTCGGGATCGGCTCCAGCCGCCGCAAGGCCGAACAGGCCGCGGCGCAGCAAGCACTGGAACGGCTGTCATGAGCACCATGACGGATCCGGCACTGTGCGCTCTTTTCACTCCATCAGCATTGGGAACGCGGTCATGACAGATACCACTTATTGCGGCTTTGTCGCCATCGTGGGCCGCCCCAACGTGGGCAAGTCCACCCTGCTCAACAAGTTGCTCGGCCAGAAGGTCAGCATCACCTCGAAGAAGCCCCAGACTACCCGTCACCGGATCCTGGGGATCGACACCGAGGAGAACCATCAGACCATCTATGTGGATACCCCGGGTCTGCACATCGAGGAGAAGCGGGCCATCAACCGCCTGATGAACCGCGCCGCCACCAGTTCCCTGGGGGACGTGGCCATGGTGGTGTTCGTGGTGGACGGCACCCACTGGACCAAGGATGACGAGATGGTGCTGGGCAAGCTGCGCCACCTCAAGTGCCCCGTGGTGCTGGCGGTCAACAAGATCGACAACGTCAAGGAGAAAGAGGATCTGCTGCCGCACCTCGAGTGGCTGGGTCAGCAGATGAACTTTGCCCACATCCTGCCCATCAGCGCCGAGAAGGGCACCAACGTGGAGAAGATCCGCGAGTGGGCCAAGGATCTGCTGCCGGAGAACGTCCACTTCTTCCCGGAAGATTACGTGACCGACCGCTCTTCCCGCTTCATGGCCTCCGAGATCATCCGCGAGAAGCTGATGCGCTTCACCGGCGAGGAGCTGCCCTATTCGGTGACGGTGGAGATCGAGCGCTTCAAGGTGGAGGAGACCGGTCTCTACCACATCCACGGGCTCATCCTGGTGGAGCGCGAAGGCCAGAAAAAGATGGTCATCGGCAACAAGGGCGAGAAGATCAAGACCATCGGCACAGAGGCGCGCATCGACATGGAACGGCTGTTCCAGAACAAGGTGCATCTCGAGCTGTGGGTCAAGGTCAAGTCCGGCTGGGCCGACGACGAGCGGGCCCTGCGCAGCCTCGGGTATGGCGACGACTGATTGCTGACCCCGGCTTTCGTCATCCACAGTCGGCCCTATCGGGAGACCAGCCAGCTGGTCGAGGTCTTCACCCAGGATAGCGGTCGATTCACCCTGGTGGCTCGCGGTTCCCGCGGGCCACGCTCCTCTCTGAAGGGGCTGCTTCAGCCCTTCACCCTGCTCACCATTGCCTGGCGCGGCAAGGGGGATCTCAAGAACCTCACCCAGGTGGAGTGCCCGGATCACTCGTTGCGCCTCGGCGGGGATCGTCTCTTCTACGGCCTCTATCTCAACGAGCTGGTCTACTACCTGCTGGAAGCGCACACCCCCTTCCCCGAGGTGTTCGACGCCTATGCCCGTGCCATCATGGCCCTGGCGGACGGCGAGACCCCGGAGCTGCCCCTGCGCCGCTTCGAGTTCCTGCTGCTGCAGGCCCTGGGCTACGCGGTGGACTTCGAATATGCCGCGGACGACGACTCCCCCATCGACCCCACCCTGCTCTACGGCTTCGAGCGGGAGCTCGGCTTTGTCGCTTGCGAGCGGGCGCCGGATCCCCGTACCCTGTTCCTCGGCGCCCACCTGCTGGCCTTCGCCGAGGGGCGTTTCGACACGCCTCCCTTGCTGCAGGCGGCCAAGCGTTTCAGCCGACTGGCGCTGCAGCCCTATCTCGGCAAGCGTCAACTGAAGAGCAGGGAGCTCTTTTTGAAGCGAAAAGGCAGTGTTTCAAGCTGATTTTTATTATCTGGTGATGTTTTGTGTTTATGACATCGCCTTTCATGAACAATAATGCTGTCGCCGCGACCAGAACCGGCCTGCGGCGGCACATGGACAGAGGAGCGGGCTCCACCCGCTCCGGCATTCACAGATGACCTGTATCAAGGAGTAAGCAATGAGCGAGATCTACCTGGGTGTGAACATCGACCATATCGCCACCCTGCGCAACGCCCGCGGCACCCAGTATCCGGATCCGGTACAGGCCGCCTTCGTGGCCGAGCAGGCCGGTGCCGATGGCATCACGGTCCACCTGCGGGAAGATCGCCGCCACATCACCGACCGGGACGTGGAGATCCTGCGCCAGACGATCCAGACCAGGATGAACCTGGAGATGGCGGTGACCGAGGAGATGATCGGCATCGCCTGCCGCATCAAGCCCCACTTCGTCTGCCTGGTGCCGGAGAAGCGCACCGAGGTGACCACCGAGGGTGGTCTGGACGTGGCGGGCCAGCTGGACAAGGTGACCGATGCGGTGACCCGTCTTGCGGCCGTCGGTGCTCAGGTATCCCTCTTCATCGATGCGGATCCGTTGCAGATCGATGCGGCCGCCGCGAGCGGTGCTCCCTTCATCGAGATCCACACCGGCCGCTACGCCGATGCCACCACGGATGCCGAGCGCAACGCCGAGTTCAAGCGCATCGCCGCAGGTGCTTCCTACGCCGCTGGCAAGGGCTTGAAGGTCAATGCGGGCCACGGTCTGCACTACCACAACGTTAAGGCTATCGCCGCCATCCCCGAGCTCTATGAGCTCAACATCGGTCACGCCATCATCGGTCGCGCCGCCTTCGACGGTCTGGCCAAGGCGGTCAGCGACATGCGTGCGCTGATGCAGGAAGCCCGTCAGGGGATCTGATGCCGCTTCGCAGGTATGAAAACCACAAGGGACGCTTCGGCGTCCCTTGTGGTTTTCAGGAGTGGAAGGCGGGGTGAACCCCGTGCTCATCTGGCATGGGGCCGGGCATCCGTGTGCAGAGGGCGAAAGGGAAGGGGCGTCTCAGCCTGGTTCCGGGAAGTAGCGCTCCAGCAGGGCGGTGAGGATGGCCTGGCACTCGGCATCCGGCTCGCCGGTGACCAGGGCAGGGCGAAAGTGAAGCTGGAAGGCGCGCAGGGCGGCGCGGCTCTGCTCATCCCAGGCGTCGTGCTGGGGTAGGCCGTAGCCGTAACGGGCAAGCTGCTGCTGCCATTGCAGCGCATCCCAGGGGATGAGCTGCGTCTGGCGCAGCTCGGCCACCCGGGCCTCGTCGGGCCAGGCGCCGACACCGTAGCGCAGGGCGAGCTCGCGCCAGGGAAACCGGGGGCCGGGATCCTGCTTGCGCTCGGGGGCGACATCGCTGTGGGCCAGCACCTGGGTGGGGGGGATCTGGTAGCGTTTGACCAGATCCCGGGCGAGGGCGCCGAGGGCGGCGATCTGGGCAGGAGGATAGGGTTGCCAGTGTCTCAGATGGGCTGGCAGGGCCGCGTCTTTCTCGTCATACCCGAGATTCACTATCTCGATGCCGAGCGAACTGGCGTTGAGCCCGGCGTAGTGATGCCAGCGACTGCGTCCGGCGTGCCAGGCCCGCTGGCTGTCGGGCACCAGCTGGTAGACCGGGAACGGTTGCTCGTCGGTGTCGCGGGGGATCAGGTAGTGGGCGCTCACCTTGTGCTCCGGCTCGGTCAGCAGGCGCAGGGAGCGGGCATCCTCTTCATCCGTGTAGTGCAGGATGAGAAAGGCGATGCGCTCGTTCTGGCTGGCGCTCTGATGATCCTGATTGAGACGATAGGGCGCAGGCTGGCAGGCGCCGAGCAGCAGGATGAGGGGCAGTGACCAGCGCCAGCGCACCGCGAACCGGCACGCGCCGCCGCTCGCCGACGGGCGTGGATCCAGCAGGCGGCGCCAGCCCATGGTCTAGCCTCGCACCTGGCCGGAGGCGGTCATCAGGGCCCGGGCCTGTATTTGGTGGTGAGGCCAATCAGGAAGTTGCGCAGGATCTGATCCCCGCAATCCTGATAGTGCTTGTGATCCCTGGCGCGGAACAGGGCGCTCAGCTCGGACTTGGAGAGGTTGAAGTTCGCGAGCTTGAGGGTGCCCAGCATCTCCTCTTCCTTGTAGTTGAGGCCGATGCGCAGCTTGCGCAGGATCAGGTTGTTGTTGATCCGGTTCGGGATCACCTGGGGCGGGGCATCTTCCCGCACACCGCGGCGCAGGGCGATGAAGCCGTCGAGGAACTGGCTCAGTGCCGAGTCCGGGCAGGCGGCGAAGCCCGCTTCCTGTGCCTCGCCCTCTTCGGCCTCTTTCATCAGCCAGCCGTGCAACTGGGCATGGGTGATGGTCAGGTTGCCCTTGGCAAAGATCTCGACCATCTGGTCGTTGCTGATGCTGAGGGCATAGCGCAGGCGGCGCAGAATATCGTTGTTGGTCATGTTGACTCCTGTGGAAACGGCGCAGATGTTACCACCTGCCGCCTGTCCAGTCAGAAAAAGCGCCTCAGTCGGTCAGGGCCAGGTAGCGGGGGGCCTCCTGCCTCACCTGCTCCAGGGCATCCTGCAGCTCCAGCAATTCGGGTTCCAGATCGCTCACGGCGACCCCGTCGCGCAGCTGCTGCTCGAGCTGGGAGAGCAGGCGTTGCAGACCCGGCACCCCGGAGTAGGCGCAGCCACCGTTGAGGCGGTGGAGCTGGGCCAGCACGTCTGCATCGTCGGCACTCCCTTCCAGCGCCGCCGCCAGGATGGGCTCCACCTCGTCGAAGCTGGCCAGCAGCATGGTCAGCATCTCCCGGGCGAGGGCTGGCTTGCCGGCGGCCTGACGCACGGCGAGGGGCCAGTCTATCTGCTGATCCCCGTGATTCTGGTGCCGCCGGTGGGCGAAGTCGGTGATGAGCTGCGCCAGCATCCCCTCGTCGATGGGTTTGGCCAGGTAGTCGTCCATGCCCTGGCGAATGAGGCGCTCCCGCTCACCGGGAATGGCATGGGCGGTGACCGCGACGATGGGGGTCTCGGTGTTGAGGGAGTGGTGGCGGATCGCCTGGGTGGCGCTGATGCCGTCCATGACGGGCATCTGGATATCCATGAAGATGATGTCGAACGGCTGGCTCTGGGCCAGGTTGACCGCCTCCTTGCCGTTCTTGCACACCACCACCTCGGTCACCATCTCCTTGAGCATGGCGGCGATGAGCTTGAGGTTGGCGGCGTTGTCATCCACCGCCAGCACCTTGACCGCCTGCACGCTGCGCGGCGTCGGCGCGGGCAGGGGGGCACGGCGTACCGCCTCGGGGGAGAGCAGAGCGTGCAGCAACTTGCGATGGTTGATGGGCTTGGAGAGGCAGTGGACGGCGCCGTGGGCCAGCATGGCGTCGTAGAGGGCCGGCTCGTGGCTGCTGAGCAGCACTATGGTGTTCTGCTGGCCGTCCAGTCCGTCGAGACGGGCAATCACCTGCTGCGGGCTGTGCAGGGTGCTGCTGCCGATGAGCACCATGTCCTGGCTGCTCATCGGGGGCCACTCCTCGTCCACCGTCAGGGAGTGCACATCCAGGTGCCACTCTCCCAGCAGGGCAAGCAGGGAGGCGTGAGTGAAGGGATCCGGCTCCAGCAGCCAGACCCGCTTGCCCTGGATGCGATCCAGCGGAAGCCGCTCGCTCTGGGGCAGGGGCGAGACATCCAGATCGAGGTGGAACGAGAAGACCGACCCCTTGCCGAGTTCGGATTCGAAGCGGATCTGGCCCCCCATCTGCTGCACCAGCTTCTGGGTGATGACGAGCCCGAGCCCGGTGCCCCCATAGCGGCGGGAGATGGAGGAGTCTGCCTGGTTGAAGGCCTGGAACAACTGGCGTTGCTGCTCTTCCGAGATGCCGATGCCGGTATCGCGAATCAGCACCCGCAGGCGCACCTTGTTGCCGTTCGATTCCCCGGTCTGCTCGACACGCACGTCCACGTTGCCGCGCTCGGTGAACTTGATGGCGTTGCCGGTGAGGTTGGTGAGCACCTGCTGCAGACGCATGGGGTCGCCGGTGAGGTAGTCCGGCACGGCGGCATCCACCTGGAGGGAGAGTTCGAGCTGCTTGTCGTGGGCGCTCGGCCCCAGCAGGTGCATGGTCTCGTTGAGGGTGTCCCGCAGGCTGAAGGGGATGTGCTCGAGCTGCAGCTTGCCCGCCTCCAGCTTGGAGAAGTCGAGGATGTCGTTGATGATCCCAAGGAGGTTGCGCGCCGACTTCTCGATGGTCTGCATGTAGTCGGTCTGGCTCGGGGTCAGGCTGGTCTTGAGCAGTTGGCGGGTGAAGCCGATGACCCCGTTGAGAGGGGTGCGCAGCTCGTGGGACATGTTGGCGAGGAACTCGGACTTGACCCTGGCCGCCTCCTGGGCGCGCTTCTTCGCCATGTCGAGCTCGACGTTCTGGATCTCGATCTGCTCGAGGGTCTCCCGCAGATCCGACGTCGCCTGATCGATGTTCTGCTGCATCTCCTCGTGATATTCGGAGAGCGCCTTGGCCATGGCGTTGATGCCGTTCTTGAGCATGTCCAGCTCGCCAGTGAGCTGGCCGCTGACCCGGGTATCGAGTCGCCCCTCCCTGATCCGGTGCACCGCCTGCACCATGTCGGTGATGGGCTGGGTCACGCTCTTGACCAGACGGAAGCCGAACAGGGCGCTGATGGCCAGCCCGATGAGCACGATGATGACCGCGAAGAAGGCGTCGCGGTACTGCAGGACGATGGCCCTGTCCGTGGCGAGTTGCATGGAGATGTAGCCAATGACCGGCGGCTCCAGATCGCTTGGCAGCGGGAAGCCGTCCAGGCTGGTCTCTGCCTGGATGGGGGTGCGCAGTATGATGTCATCGCCGTTGACGGAGACGCTGGTCAGGGCCGGGATGACGCTGCCGTCCGGCAGACGAAGCTGGCTGAAGTCCCTGTGGTAGTTGGACGTCACGAACAGCTGGTTCTCCTGGGTGAAGACGGCGATGGACTTGATGAAGGGCGAGTTCTTGCGATGGGTGAGCCCGATCAGCCGCTTGAGGGATTCGCGGCTGTGCTGTGTCATGCCGTATTCGCTGGCGATGGCCAGGGGCTCGATGATGTTGATGCCCTGATCGATGAGGTTGTTTTCCAGCTGCTGATAGCGGTGGAAAGTGAAATAGCCGGCGATGAGGCCGCCGATGATGAGGGTCGGCAAGATGGTGAAGGCCAGCACCCGGGCCCTGAGACCGTACTTGGTCATGCCGCCGACCCGCCTTTCGCAAGAGAAGCCATGACCCGGGGCGCATGCAGGCACCGGGGTCGGGCAGGCAATACAGTCACTGTCGCTGTACGGGGTCTCAGGCCGTATCCGGTCATATCAATGGGCCACTTTTGGTCAGAATGGACGATGGGGCGGATGCCGCGGCTGGGGCCCTCAGGCCGTATTTGGTCATACGATTATTCTTGTGGGACAATGGTCTGCCGCAGATTCCACAATCATGACATAGCCACCTATAGGCACCAAGTTTTATGGCCCAGTTTTTCAAGCCCCAAAAGAAATCCACCCAGCCCCAACGTATTGAATTTACGGTAGACAGTCTGGATCACCACTGTGTCGGCGTCGGCCGTCATCAGGGCAAGGCCATCTTCGTCGAAGGGGCGCTGCCCGGCGAGGCCATCAAGGCCCGCATCATCGACGACAAGAAGCACTATGCCCACGCCGCCCTGCAACAGGTGGTGACCCCGGCGGCCAACCGGGTCGCCCCCTTCTGCGACCACTATCGCGAGTGTGGCGGTTGCAGTGCCCAGCACCTGGGAGAGGGAGATCAACTGGCGGCCAAGGAGGCGGGACTGGTCAGCCTGTTCGAGCGCCTTGGCAACATCCAGGCGCCTACGCTGGCACCTGCGCTGACGGGAGAGTCCCGCGCCTACCGCCGGGTCTGCCGTCTGGCCATCAAGTTTGACAAGAACGGTCGCTGCACCCGGGTTGGCTTTCGTCGTCGCCAGTCGAACGATCTGGTAGAGATTGCCGGCTGCCCTGTGCTGGCCGAGCCCCTCTCCGCCCTTATCGCCCCTCTGCGCGAATGCCTCAACCGGCTGAAGAGCCAGCGCGAACTGGGCCATGCGGAACTCATTCAGGGGGAGCAGGGCATTCTGATGCTGCTGCGCCACACCGGTCGCCCCACCGAGGCGGATCGGGCGCACTTGACCGAGTTTGCCACCGCCCAGGGGATAGACCTCTATCTGCAGGCGGCGGACGAGCAGATCGAACCTCTGCGTCAACAGTCTCAGCCAAGTTACACGCTGGATGGCCTGTCTCTTGCATTCGCTCCCGGCGACTTCATCCAGGTCAACGGGCCCGTCAACCAGCGCATGGTGGAGCAGGCATTGAGCTGGCTCGACGCAGGTAAGGATGACAAGGTGCTGGACCTCTTCTGCGGCATCGGCAACTTCACCCTGCCGCTGGCCCGTCAGGCCCGCGAAGTGGTGGGGGTGGAAGGGGAGCTCGCCATGGTGACGCGTGCACAGGAGAATGCTCGCCGCAACGGCATCGACAACGCCCGCTTCTACAAGGCGGACTTGAGCGGCGACATCGTGGGCATGTCCTGGGCCCGGGAAGGGTTCGATCTGGTGCTGCTGGATCCGGCCAGACCCGGGGCGCTGGAGGTGATGAGCCACGTGGTGGCACTTTCCCCCAAACGGGTGGTCTATGTTTCCTGTAACCCGGTCACCCTGGCCCGTGACAGTCAGGTGCTGGTGCAGGGGGGCTACAAGCTGACCCGTCTGGGGATGCTGGACATGTTCCCCCACACTGGTCATCTGGAGTCCATGGCGCTGTTCGAACGGGGCTGAGTCGAGGCGACCGCATTATTCTGGATGAATCAAGATGCGGTCGTGATGATTTTTCGATGTGCATGATGCTGCCAGAGTGAGGTAAAACAGGTGTTTCTCGCTGCCTTCAACGGGCAGGGCAGCATGCGGTTATCTTGGTTTTCCAGCGGCGGCAGCGCTGTTTGAGCGGGAGTGATTAGGGTAATCTAGGTCGTCGATAGTGGATCGGATGCGGGGAAGAGCCCTGTCACCTTGCGCGGTGACATGCCTTGAAAACTCTTTCATGCATCCCCATTTGAGGCAGTCATCAGTTGATGAGGGGATGAGGAGAGCATCGGCTTTCGACCCCACACTTTTAAGGATTGATACCATGGTTGCGGTGCGCGATATTCATTTGAAAGACAATTTCACTCTGGATGAGTGGGTCAGTTCCCTTACCCTGAGTGAAAGTGACAAGAATCAGCTGCGAACCGTCTACCAGTATTGCCTGACCCTGGGTGACGAAGCGCTCACCAACCGCCTGCTGGTGCGCGGGGTCGAGATGGTGGGCATCCTGCTGATGCTCAGCATGGATCTCGCCACCCTCAAGGCCGCCATTCTCTATCCCTTCGTCGAAGCCGGTCTCATCAGCCAGGAAAAGGTGAACGAGGACTTCGGCCCCAAGATCGCCAAGCTGGTGGAAGGGGTGCTGGAGATGGAGGCCATCCGCTCCCTGCAAACCCTTCACCGCAGCGAAACCTCGCCGGAGCAGGTGGACAACGTGCGCCGCATGCTGCTCGCCATGGTCGAGGACGTGCGCGCCGTGGTCATCAAGCTGGCGGAGCGCATCGCCTGCCTGCGTGAGGCGAAGAAGGCGGATGAGGAGACCCGGGTGCTGATGGCCCAGGAGATCACCAACATCTATGCCCCCCTTGCGAACCGCCTCGGTATCGGTCAGCTCAAGTGGGAGCTCGAGGATCTCGCCTTCCGCTACCTGCACCCGGACACCTACAAGCAGATCGCCAAGCAACTGGACGAGAAACGGCTCGACCGCGAGCGCTACATCCGTGAATTCGTGCAGTCTCTGCGCGATGCCCTGGCCGAGGCCGGCGTCGAGGCCGAGGTCTATGGCCGACCGAAACACATCTACAGCATCTGGCGCAAGATGCAGAAGAAGCACCTCGAATTCAACGAGCTGTTCGATGTGCGCGCGGTGCGGGTGATCACCAAGCGGCTGCAGGATTGCTACGCGGCGCTCGGTATCGTTCACACCCATTTCCACCATATTCCCCGCGAATTTGACGACTATGTCGCCAACCCCAAGCCCAATGGCTACCAGTCCATCCACACCGTGGTGGTGGGGGAGGAGGGCAAGACGGTGGAGATCCAGATCCGTACCGAGCAGATGCATCAGGATGCGGAG
The DNA here is from genome assembly GCF_027707645.1 of Aeromonas sp. QDB30. Taxonomy (NCBI): domain Bacteria; kingdom Pseudomonadati; phylum Pseudomonadota; class Gammaproteobacteria; order Aeromonadales; family Aeromonadaceae; genus Aeromonas; species Aeromonas sp. QDB30. The sequence continues at coordinate 34,358 of NZ_JAPCIY010000024.1, forward strand.
CTCGGTGTGGCCGCGCACTGGCGCTACAAGGAAGGGGCCCAGGCCGCTGCGAAGACCAGCACCTTCGAAGACAAGATCGAATGGCTGCGCAAACTCCTCGCCTGGCAGGAGGATCTCTCGGAGAGCGGCTCCTTGCTGGACGATCTGCGCAGTCAGGTGTTCGAGGACAGGGTTTATGTCTTCACTCCCAAGGGCGATGTCATCGACCTGCCGGCAGGGGCGACGCCGCTCGACTTCGCCTATCACGTGCACAGCATGATCGGTCACCGCTGCATCGGCACCAAGATCGACGGTCGTATCGTGCCCTTCACCTATACGCTGCAGACCGGCGACCAGGTGGAGGTGATCACCCAGAAGGAGCCGAACCCGAGCCGCGACTGGATGAACCCGAACGCCGGCTTCCTGCGCTCCAGCCGGGCGCGGGCGAAGGTGGCCACCTGGTTCAGAAAGCTGGACCGGGACAAGAACATCGCCGCCGGCAAGGAGCTGCTGGAGAAAGAGCTGGACAGACACAACCTCACCCTCTCCAAGGTGGACAAGGTGGTGCTGGAGCGCTTCCATGCGGAGGAGCTGGAAGATTTGCTGGCCGGTATTGGCAGCGGCGACATCCGCATCAACCAGCTGCTCAATTATCTGGACACCCGCTACAACAAGCCGACGGCGGAAGAAGAAGATCGCCGTCTGCTGGAGAAGCTGGAGCAGAAGGCCAATGTGCCCTTCCGCCCCAAACCCAAGGATCACATCGTGGTGGAAGGGGTGGGCAACCTGATGACTCACATCGCCCGCTGCTGCCAGCCCATCCCGGGGGACGCCATCCAGGGCTTCATCACCATGGGACGGGGGGTTTCCATCCACCGGGAGGATTGCGAGCAGCTCAAGGAGCTGTCGCGTCGCAACCCGGAGCGCCTGATCGATGCGGTCTGGGGGGAGAACTACTCCGGCGGTTACGGTCTCACCATCCGCATTCTCTCCAACGACAGATCCGGCCTGCTGCGCGACATCACCACCGTGCTCGCCAACGAGAAGATCAACGTGATGGGAGTGCGTTCGCGCTCCAACGTGCGCGAGCAGACCGCCGAAATAGACATGGAGCTGGAGATTTACAACATCAACGCCTTCAACCGGGCGTTGGCCAAGCTCAGTCAGCTCAACGACGTGATCAGCGCCAAGCGGCTGTAATGCTCAACCGACCGGCCCCAGTGGCCGGTCTGCATTTTCTCCCTCCTTGTAGAGCATTGAAGACGGATATCATGCGCCCCATCTCCGGCCGCCATGGCTCCACATCATGTGGAGCCATGGCGTGAGTGGATATTCATGAACCCCATTTACCGAATCGAAAGTGAGTTGCCCATGTCCCAACGCTACGACCTTCCCCAACTGCTCGACATCATGGCCAGATTGCGTGACCCGAACGGGGGCTGCCCCTGGGATCTCAAGCAGAGCTTCCAGACCATAGTGCCGCACACCCTGGAGGAGGCCTACGAGGTGGCGGATGCCATCGAGAGCGAAGATTGGCAAGGGCTGAAGGGGGAACTCGGTGATCTGCTGTTCCAGGTCGTGTTCTATGCCCAGCTCGGCAAGGAGCAGGGATTGTTCGATTTTGCCGACATCGTCGATACCGTGAGCGAGAAGCTCATTCGCCGCCACCCCCATGTCTTCTCCGATGCCGACCTCGGTGACGAGCAGGCGGTAAAAGCGAACTGGGAGGCGGAAAAGGCCAAAGAGCGGGCCGCGCTCGACAAGGAGAGCGTGCTGGACGATATCCCCCTCTCCCTGCCTGCCCTGACCCGTGCCGCCAAGATCCAGAAGCGCTGCGCCACCGTCGGTTTCGACTGGAAGACCCTGGGGCCCGTGGTGGACAAGATCCACGAGGAGATCGACGAGGTGATGGAAGAGGCGCTGATGGTCGACGTGGACGAGGCTCGGGTGAGCGACGAGCTCGGCGATCTGTTGTTTGCCACCGTCAACCTGGTGCGCCATCTGGGCAAGGATCCCGAGCAGGTGCTGCGGGCTGCCAACACCAAGTTTGAGCGTCGTTTTCGTCAGGTTGAACACTTTATTGCCGCAGAAGGTCTGAAAATGACGGATTGCTCCCTGGAGAAGCTGGACGAGGCCTGGAACAAGGCCAAGGAAACCGAGCAAAGTTGATTTGGCGCAAGACGGGGCGGCGGGGAGCCTGATAGATTTTTGTTCATTGTTTGGGAGTGGGGGTTTTGGTATACTGTTTCCCCGTCCTGCTTCATCCCCGAAGCACCCCTTAAAATTCCCTAAACTTCTTTCAGGTTCAGCATGACGACCAAATATATTTTTGTGACTGGTGGCGTTGTTTCATCCCTCGGCAAAGGTATTGCCGCAGCTTCTCTGGCAGCCATTCTGGAAGCCCGTGGTCTGGATGTGACCATCATGAAACTGGACCCGTACATCAACGTGGATCCGGGCACCATGAGCCCGACCCAGCATGGTGAAGTGTTCGTAACCGAGGACGGGGCCGAAACCGATCTGGATTTGGGTCACTACGAGCGTTTCATCCGCACCAAGATGACCCGCCGCAACAACTTCACCACCGGCCGCATCTATGCAGACGTGCTGCGCAAGGAGCGTCGTGGTGACTATCTGGGCGCCACCATCCAGGTGATCCCGCACATCACCAACGCCATCAAGGAGCGGGTGATTGCCGGTGCCGAAGGTCATCAGGTTGCCATCGTCGAAGTGGGCGGTACCGTGGGCGACATCGAGTCCCTGCCGTTCCTTGAAGCCATTCGTCAGCTGGCGGCCATCGTGGGTCGCAACAATGCCATGTTCATGCACCTGACCCTGGTTCCTTACCTGGCCGCCGCCGGCGAGGTGAAGACCAAGCCGACCCAGCACTCCGTGAAGGAGCTGCTCTCCATCGGTATCCAGCCTGATGTGCTGATCTGCCGCTCCGACCGCGCCATTCCGGCCAACGAGCGTGCCAAGATCGCCCTGTTCTGCAACGTGCCCGAGCGCGCCGTCATCTCCATGAAGGATGTCGACTCCATCTACAAGATCCCGGCGCTGCTGAAATCCCAGGGTCTGGACGGCTACATCACCGAGCGCTTCGGCATCGAGTGCAAAGAAGCCGACCTGGCCGAGTGGGAACAGGTCATCTATGAAGAGGCCAACCCGACTGCCGAAGTCACCATCGGCATGGTGGGCAAGTATGTCTCCCTGCCGGATGCCTACAAGTCCGTCAACGAAGCGCTCAAGCACGGTGGCCTGAAGACCCGTCTCTCCGTCAACATCAAGTACATCGACTCCCAGGACATCGAGACCCGTGGCGCCGAGCTGCTGGAAGGTCTGGATGCGATCCTGGTACCGGGTGGCTTCGGCGAGCGCGGTGTGGAAGGCAAGATCCTGGCCGCCAAATATGCCCGCGAGAACAAGATCCCGTACCTCGGTATCTGCCTGGGCATGCAGGTTGCCTTGATCGAATACGCCCGCAACGTGGCGGGCATGGAAGGGGCTCACTCCTCCGAGTTCAAGAAAGACAGCCCTTACCCCGTGGTCGGTCTCATCACCGAGTGGGTGGATGACGAAGGCAACGTCGAGACCCGGACCGAGAAGTCCGATCTGGGCGGTACCATGCGTCTGGGCTCCCAGCTCTGCCACCTGGTGGAAGACTCCAAGGTGCGTCAGATGTACGGCAGCCCGACCATTTACGAGCGCCACCGTCACCGTTATGAAGTGAACAACAAGCTGCTGCCGCAGATTGAAGCGGCAGGTCTGAAGGTGACCGGTCTCTCCGCCGACAAGAAGCTGGTGGAAATCATCGAGATCCCGGATCACCCCTGGTTCGTGGCCGCGCAGTTCCACCCGGAGTTCACCTCGACTCCCCGTGATGGCCACGCCCTGTTCGCCGGTTTTGTGAAGGCGGCGGGCGAGTATCAGAAGCGTAATTTGAAGTAATTGAAAATAAATGCGGTTGGGGCTCTGTGCCACAGCCGCTTTTTTTGGCATATTTTTGTTGTTTTTTTACGAAACCTGAGGAAATACACATGTCCAAGATCGTTAAAGTGATCGGTCGTGAAATCATCGACTCCCGTGGTAACCCGACCGTTGAGGCCGAAGTTCACCTGGAAGGTGGTTTTGTTGGTATGGCAGCCGCTCCGTCTGGCGCGTCCACCGGTTCCCGCGAAGCGCTGGAACTGCGTGACGGCGACAAGAGCCGTTTCCTGGGTAAAGGCGTGCTGAAAGCCATCGAAGCTGTCAACGGCCCGATCGCTCAGGCTCTGCTGGGTAAAGATGCCAAGGACCAGGCCACTGTCGACCAGATCATGATCGACCTCGACGGTACCGAGAACAAATCCAAGTTCGGCGCCAACGCCATCCTGGCTGTTTCCCTGGCCAACGCCAAAGCTGCCGCTGCTGCCAAAGGCATGCCGCTGTACGCCCACATCGCCGAGCTGAATGGCACCCCGGGTGTCTACTCCATGCCGCTGCCCATGATGAACATCATCAACGGTGGTGAGCACGCCGACAACAACGTCGACATCCAGGAGTTCATGATCCAGCCGGTTGGCGCCAAGACCCTGAAAGAAGCCGTTCGCATGGGCGCAGAAGTGTTCCACAACCTGGCCAAAGTGCTGAAGTCCAAGGGCTACAACACTGCCGTCGGTGACGAAGGTGGTTTCGCTCCGAACCTGAAATCCAACGCCGAAGCGCTGGAAGTGATCGCTGAAGCCGTTGCCGCTGCCGGTTACAAACTGGGCACCGACATCACCCTGGCCATGGACTGCGCTGCGTCCGAGTTCTACGACGCAGAGAAGAAAGAGTACAACCTGAAGGGCGAAGGTCGTATCTTCACCTCCAACGGTTTCTCCGACTTCCTGGCTGACCTGACCACCAAGTTCCCGATCGTCTCCATCGAAGATGGCCTGGACGAATCCGACTGGGAAGGCTTCGCCTACCAGACCGCCGAACTGGGCAAGAAAATCCAGATCGTGGGTGACGACCTGTTCGTAACCAACACCAAGATCCTGAAGCGCGGTATCGACAACGGCATCGCCAACTCCATCCTGATCAAGTTCAACCAGATCGGTTCCCTGACCGAAACTCTGGCTGCCATCAAGATGGCCAAAGACGCTGGCTACACTGCCGTCATCTCCCACCGCTCCGGTGAGACCGAAGATGCGACCATCGCCGACCTAGCTGTGGGTACCGCTGCTGGCCAGATCAAGACCGGCTCCATGAGCCGTTCTGACCGTGTTGCCAAGTACAACCAGCTGATCCGTATCGAAGAAGCCCTGGGTGCCAAGGCTCCGTTCCGTGGTCTGAAAGAAGTGAAGAACCAGGCTTAATTTTCGCCTGCGTTCATGCTTCACAAAGCCCCGCCATCTGGCGGGGCTTTTTCGTTCTGCGCTTATGGGCGTGTGCGAACTGCATTTTTTATTCCGACCAACCCATCCGGCACACAGGCTTTCTTTTGTCTTGCCTGCGAATATGGGAAACTAGGCCGCTTGAAGGAGACTCAGTGCATGCGGCTACTCACTCTTATCCTGCTCCTCCTGTTGGGAGGGCTGCAATATGACCTCTGGCTGGGGAAAAACGGCCTCTCCGACTATCGGGAACTCTCCACCGCCATCGAGCGGCAGCAACAGGACAACCTGGTACTCAAGGACCGCAACAGCCTGATTTACCGGGAAATCGACGATCTTACCTCTGGCCTTGAGGCCATCGAGGAGTTGTCGCGCAACGATCTTGGCTACATCAAGCAGGGCGAGACCTTCTACCGAATCATTCCCAAAGAAAAGGATCAGGTGACGGAGCCTGATGGTGCCCCCTACGATGACTGATAGCCTGAGCGGCCTGACCGCCATCGTCCCGGCTGCCGGTATTGGCAGTCGCATGGGGGCCAGTTGCCCCAAGCAGTACCTGTCCCTGGCAGGGAAATGCATTCTGGAGCACACCCTGGAGCGTCTGCTCTCCCATCCCGCCATCGCCCGTGTGATCGTGGCGCTGGCGCCCCACGACCGCTGGTTTGAGACCTTGACCGTGGCCACCGATCCGCGGGTGCTGCGAGTGGAAGGGGGAAGCGAGCGCGCCTTCTCCGTGCTCAATGCGTTGCACGTGGCAGAAGGGGAGTGGGCACTGGTGCATGACGCCGCCCGGCCCTGTCTGACCCACGAGGATCTCGATGCGCTCATTGCTGCCGCCATGGCCTCTGGCGGTGCCATCCTCGGCAGCCGGGTGCGCGATACCATGAAGCGCACCGATGCGGCCGGCAATATCCTCGCCACCGTGGATCGCGAGCAGCTCTGGCATGCCCTGACGCCCCAGATGTTTTTGGTCCGCCCCCTCAAGCGGGCGCTGGAGGAGGGGCTGGCGCTCGGCGCTGCCATCACCGATGAAGCCTCCGCCATGGAACGCGCCGGTTTCCCCGTGCGCATGGTGGAAGGGCGGGCCGACAACATCAAGGTGACCCGGCCGGAAGATCTCTCCCTGGCCGGGCTCTATTTACAGCAACAACGTGCGTGCCGGTCGGCACGACCCGATTCATCCCCAGAGGAGCAGGCATGATCCGCACCGGACATGGTTTTGATGAGACAGATTTCCGTGTATTGAGGAGGGCGCAGGCATGATGCGGATCGGACATGGTTTTGATGTTCACAAGTTTGGCGGGGTCGGTCCCTGCATGCTGGGCGGGGTGGCGGTGCCCTATGAACAGGGCCTGCTGGCCCACTCCGATGGTGACGTGGTGCTGCATGCGGTGAGCGATGCCCTGCTGGGGGCCATCGGCGCTGGCGACATCGGCCGCCACTTCCCCGATACCGCCGCCGAATTCAAGGGCATCGACAGCCGCATCCTGCTGCGGGATGTCTTTGCCCGCGTGCAGCTCGCAGGTTATGCCATCGGCAACCTGGATGTGACCATCATCGCCCAGGCCCCCAAGATGGCCCCCCATATCGACGCCATGTGCGCCGTGCTGGCCGCGGATCTGCAATGTGATTTGAACCGGGTGAACGTCAAGGCGACCACTACCGAACAACTCGGATTCACGGGGCGCAAGGAAGGGATCGCCACCGAAGCCGTCGTCTTGCTGGTGAACAATGATGCTTGAACAACTTGCCTATCTGCACGGGACGCCCACTGCTCGCGGCATCCTCAAGGCCGAGGCCGCCGACTTCGTGGTCAATGAAGATCTCGGGTTCGAACCTTGCGGCGAGGGTGAACACATCTTCGTCCGGGTACGCAAAACCGGCGAGAATACTGCCTGGGTGGCTGGCCTGCTGGCCGATGCGGCCGGGGTTGCCCGCAATGCAGTGACCTGGGCTGGTCTGAAAGATCGCCATGCGGTGACCGAACAGTGGTTCGGCATCCATCTGCCGGGCAAGGGCGAGCCGGATCTCTCGGTCATCGAGAACGACAACATCCGGATCCTTGAGGTGAAGCGCCACAACAAGAAGCTGCGGGTCGGCTATCTCAAGGGCAACCACTTCACCCTGCGTCTCACCGGGCTGGAGCAGGCCGACGGGCTGGAATCCCGTTTGCAGGCGATAGCAACCCAGGGGGTGCCCAACTACTACGGCGAGCAGCGTTTCGGCCGAGGTGGCAACAACCTGGAGGCCGCCAAGGCGATGTTCGCCGGCAAACGGATCAAGGATCGCAACAAGCGCTCCCTCTATCTGTCCGCCGCCCGCAGCATGCTGTTCAATACCATCGTCAGCGCCCGCATCGAGCAGGGACTGGCCCATCAGCTGCTGGCCGGGGACTGCGTGATGCTCAAGGGCAGCCACTCCATCTTCAGCGAAGAGAGCGTGACTCCCGAGCTGGAGGCACGCCTTGCCTCCGGAGACGTGCAGCTGACCGCTCCCCAGTGGGGCCGTGGCCGTCTGGCGAGCCAGGGCGCTGCTGCCGAGTTCGAGCAAGAAGTGCTGGCTCCTTATGGTGACTGGTGCGAAGGACTGGAGAAAGCCGGGCTGGATCAGGACAGGCGCCCGCTGCTGCTCAAGCCGGAGCAGATGAGCTGGCAACGGGAGGACGAGGTGCTGACCCTGTCGTTCTTCCTGCCTGCCGGCGCCTTTGCCACCAGCGTGGTACGAGAGTTAATGCAGGCCGAAGAGGCCGATCACGGTTTCAGGAACTCAACCGATGCGAATTCTGGTCAGTAATGACGATGGGGTACACGCCGAGGGCATTCGCGCCCTCAGCGAGGCGTTGCGTGCCTGTGGCGAGGTCGTGGTGGTGGCACCGGATCGCAACCGCAGCGGTGCCAGCCACTCCCTGACGCTGGAAGTACCGCTGCGGGTCACCCGCCTCGATGCGTCCAGTTTTCACGGCATCAAGAGTTATGCGGTCAAGGGGACGCCGACCGACTGCGTTCATCTGGCGGTCAACGAACTGCTGCGCCCTGAGCCCGACATGGTGGTGGCCGGTATCAATCACGGGGCCAACCTGGGGGATGACGTCATCTACTCGGGGACGGTGGCTGCCGCGACGGAAGGGCGTCATCTGGGTTTCCCCTCCATCGCCGTATCGCTGGTGGGCAAGACTCATTTCGCCAGTGCGGCCCACTACGCCGCCCAGCTGGTGCGGGGGCTGATGGTGCATCCGTTGCCTGCGGATCAGATCCTCAACGTGAATGTGCCGGATCTGCCGCTCGAGCAGATCAAGGGGATCAGGGTGACGCGTCTTGGCAATCGCCACCGGGCGGAGTCGGTGATCCGCACCGAGGATCCCCGTGGTCAGCCCGTTTACTGGATTGGGCCCCCCGGCAACCAGCAGGATGCGGGAGAGGGAACGGACTTTGCCGCCATCGAGCAGGGTTATGTCTCCATCACTCCCCTGACCATCGACATGACGGCCTACGGCAGTCTGTCGACCCTGGGCGCGTGGCTGGATCTGCAGGGATGACGTTGTGATAGTACAGCGCCTGTTGAATCAACTGATTGCCCAGGATGTCCGCGATTTCCGCGTATTGGCGGCGATTGCGAAGGTGCCGCGCCAGCTGTTCGTGGATGAGGCCATGGCCCACAAGGCCTGGGACAATACGGCCCTGCCCATCGGCCATGGGCAGACCATCTCCCAGCCTTACATCGTGGCGCGCATGACCGAGCTGCTGATCCAGAACGATCCGGCCCATGTGCTGGAGATCGGGACGGGATCGGGCTACCAGACGGCGGTACTGGCCCACCTGGTGGAGCATGTCTACACCATGGAGCGGATCAAGTCGCTGCAGTTTCAGGCCCGGCGCAGATTGCGCCAGCTCGATCTGCACAATGTGTCGGCCAAGCACGGCAATGGGTGGCTAGGTTGGCCCAACAAGGGCCCTTTCGACGCCATTCTGGTGACGGCGGCGGCCAGTGAGGTCCCCAAGGCCCTGACCGATCAGCTGGCTGACGGTGGTCGTCTGGTGTTGCCGGTGGGTGATGGTCAGCAGACCCTGCAGCTCATCGAGCGATCGGGTTCCCAGCTCACCAGCCGGATCCTGGAGCCGGTACGTTTCGTTCCCCTGATTGACGGAGATGTCGAGTGAAGTTGTTTTCCCGCCTTTATGTTCTGGTGATGCAGTGGGCACGCCACAAGTATGCCCCCTGGTATCTGGCCATCACCGCCTTTATTGAATCCATCTTCTGGCCCATCCCGGTGGATGTGATGCTGGCGCCCATGGCGCTCGGCAAACCTCATCGCGCCTGGCACTATGCCGCGCTGGCCACTCTCTTTTCGGTGCTGGGCGCCCTGTTTGGTTATCTGCTCGGCTATGCCCTGTGGGAGCCAGTGGTGCAGCCGCTGGTGACCTCGGTTGGCTATGAGGACAAGATTGCCCTGGCCGAGCAGTGGTTCGCGCAGTGGGGCATCTGGGTTATTTTTATTGCCAGCTTCACGCCGATCCCCTACAAGGTGTTTACCGTCACGGCTGGCTTGCTCCACATGGCACTGTTGCCTTTCATCCTGACCTCTCTGATCGGTCGTGGCATGCGCTTCTTCCTGGTTGCAGGTCTGATGCGCTGGGGCGGCGAGAAGATGGAGCGCAAGCTGATGCACTATGTGGATGTGCTGGGCTGGCTCTGTATTGGTTTGGCCGTTGCGGCCTATTTCTGGTTTAGTCGTTAAGGATCCACTATGTGTTCGCGTGTTTGGCAAGGTAGCGGTGTCGTCGTGTTGTCATGGCTGCTGCTTGCCTGTTCCTCCAGCAAGACTGCGGCTCCGGTGCACAGCCTGGGCAATGATCAGGTCGCTTCGACCATCCCCGTGCGTCAAGGTATGACCAAGCCCGGCATTGCAGGCAACGGGTACACCGTGGTCAAAGGAGACACTCTCTACTCCATTGCATTTCGTTCTGGCATGGATGTGGCTTCGCTTATCAGCATCAATGGCATCACTCCCCCCTATAACATTTATCCCGGCCAGCAGCTCAGGCTCGATGGCGCTTCCGCCCCCATGGCGGTGGCAACCGTCGGCAGCCCTGTCAGTCGTGGCAGCGTGACGGGGTCTGGCAGTTACGAAGTGCGCCGTGGCGATACATTGAGCAGCATCGGTCGCCAGTTCGGTCTTTCCAACCAGGCCTTGGCCCAGCGCAACAACCTCCAGGCTCCTTATGCATTGCACGTGGGTCAGGTGCTCAATGTGGGGGGCGCGGGTTCCTCGGGTGGTCAGATGGTGGCAGCAACCACACCGGTTGTGACCAGCACGGGGCCCAAACCCCTGGCCACGGCTCCGGCAGGTACGACCACACCATTTATTGCTCAGAAAACGATTGCTCCTGCCTCGTCAACAGCATACGCTCAGGCGAAAGAACAAAAAACCGTCAGTTCCTCGTCAACACTCTCCTGGCATTGGCCGACCAAAGGGCGGATCGTTGAAGGCTTCTCCGTTGCGGAACAAGGCAACAAGGGCATCGACATTTCCGGCCAGAAGGGCCAACCCATTTACGCTGCGAGCAGCGGCAAAGTGGTCTATGCGGGCAGTGCACTGCGAGGTTATGGCAAGCTGATAATTCTCAAGCACAACGATGACTACCTCTCCGCCTACGCTCACAACGATGAGTTGAGGGTCAAGGAGGGAGACACCGTGAAGGGCGGAGCGGTTATCGCCAATATGGGTAGCACGGATGCGCCGGATGTGCGCTTGCACTTTGAAATCCGGTACAAAGGCAAGTCGATCAACCCGATGGGCTATTTGCCAAAGCGTTAACTCAGAGAGCTGAGTCTTACTCTGGTGTAGGTCAGGGAGAGATATCATGAGCCAAGAACAACTGGTAATGCAGGATGCAGAGTTAGAGTTCGACGAGGAGCTGGAGGTTCAGGAGGAAGAAGAGGTTCAGGAAGTGGCGGCCGAAGCCGAAGAAACCATTTCCGATGAACTGATGGCGCCCGAGCTGAACAAGGTAATGGACGCCACCCAGCTCTATCTGGGGGAGATAGGCTTCTCCCCCTTGCTCACGGCTGAAGAGGAAGTCTATTACGCCCGCCGTGCCCTGCGTGGCGACAAAGCGGCGCGCAAGCGCATGATCGAATCCAACCTGCGCCTGGTGGTCAAGATTGCCCGGCGCTACAACAACCGCGGCCTGGTGCTGCTGGATCTCATCGAAGAGGGCAACCTCGGCCTTATCCGCGCCGTCGAGAAGTTCGACCCCGAGCGAGGCTTCCGTTTCTCTACCTATGCCACCTGGTGGATCCGCCAGACCATAGAGCGGGCCATCATGAACCAGACCCGCACCATTCGTCTGCCCATCCATGTGGTCAAGGAGCTGAACGTCTATCTGCGCACTGCGCGCGAGCTTTCTCATCGTCTCGACCATGAGCCGACCGCCGAGGATATCGCCTCTGCACTGGATCGCTCTGTGGACGATGTGAATCGCATGCTCAAGCTCAACGAGAAGATCACCTCGGTGGATACTCCCATTGGTGGCGATCGCGACAAGGCGCTGCTGGATGTACTTTCCGACGAGCGCGGCATGGGGCCCGAGCTGGAATCCCAGGAAGATGACATGCGCAGCAGCATAGTGCATTGGCTGGAGGAGCTGAATCCCAAGCAGCGCGAAGTGCTGGCCCGCCGTTTCGGTCTGCTCGGCTATGAACCGGCCACCCTGGAAGACGTGGGCGCCGAGATTGGTTTGACCCGCGAGCGGGTGCGCCAGATCCAGGTGGAAGGGTTGCGCCGTCTGCGGGAAATCCTGCTGGGGCAGGGGCTCTCCATTGAGGCGCTGTTCCGCACCAATTAAACGGGTATGAATACCGTCATCAAGATGAAAAAGGGGCCGAAGGCCCCTTTCTTTTTGTCGTGGATCTTCCGGATCACACCGGATCCAGAGTGTCCAGCGGCCAGCGCGGCACGGCCTTGACGACGAGGGGTTCGAAGACTCCCGCCTTCAGGCGTTGCATGCCGGCATAGGCGATCATGGCGCCGTTGTCGGTGCAGTATTCGGTGCGCGGGTAGAAGACTTCACCTTTGAGGCTCTCCATCAGCTCGGCCAGCTGGGCGCGCAGATGACGGTTGGCGCTGACGCCGCCTGCCACGACCAGACGATTGAGACCGGTCTCTTTCAGGGCGCGACGGCACTTGATGGCCAGGGTGTCGACCACCGCATCCTCAAACGCCCGGGCGATGTCGGCACGGGTCTGCTCATCATCGCCGTTGGCGGTGATGGTGTTGGCGGCGAAGGTCTTGAGACCGGAGAAGCTCATGTCGAGCCCGGGACGGTCGGTCATGGGACGCGGGAAGGTAAAGCGTCCAGTGGTGCCCTTTTCTGCCAGCCGGGAGAGCAGCGGACCACCGGGGTAGTCCAGACCCATCAGCTTGGCGGTCTTGTCGAACGCCTCACCGGCGGCATCGTCGATCGATTCGCCCAGCAACTGGTAGCTGCCGATGCCATCGACCCGAACCAGCATGGAGTGCCCGCCGGAAACCAAGAGCGCCACGAAGGGGAACTCGGGGGCCTTCTCTTCCAGCATGGGGGCCAGCAGGTGACCTTCCATGTGGTGTACGGCGATGGCCGGCTTGTCCCAGGCCATGGCCAGCGAGCGGCCTATGGTCGCCCCGACCAGGATGGCGCCAACCAGACCTGGCCCCGCGGTATAGGCGATGCCATCGATGTCATCCTTGCCAAGTCCGGCCTCTTTCAAGGCGGCCTGGATCAAGGGGATCGTCTTGCGTACATGGTCCCGGCTGGCGAGCTCGGGAACGACGCCGCCGTAGTCCGCATGCAGCTTGACCTGGCTGTACAACTGGTGGGAAAGGATCCCTTTTTGATCATCGAAGATCGCGATCCCGGTTTCGTCACAGGATGTCTCTATGCCCAATACACGCATTGCTAAAAAATTTCACTGCTAAAATGAGACGGCTATGGTAACCTTCGCGGGTTTTTTAAACCAGAGCGATCTCTGCGGGTTTACTTTCATTCCCTGTCCAGAGTATAATTTCGCACCATTTTAAGACATGCTGATCGATTGAAGGTCAGCTAACAATTTATCACTGAGGTGAAAGGCACATGCCAGTAATCAAAGTCCGTGAAAATGAGCCGTTTGACGTTGCTCTGCGTCGCTTCAAGCGTTCTTGCGAAAAGGCCGGTATCCTGTCCGAAGTTCGTAGCCGTGAGTTCTACGAGAAGCCGACTACCATTCGCAAGCGCGCCAAAGCGTCCGCTGTCAAGCGTCACGCCAAGAAGCTGTCCCGCGAAAACGCACGTCGTATCCGCCTGTACTAATCAAGGGATCATGCCGTGTCTCTGAAGGATCAACTCAAGGATCAGCAAAAGCTCGCCATGCTTGCCAAAGACAAGCCTCGGTTGGGTGCTATCCGCTTGTTGATGGCAGAAATCAAGCAGCGTGAAGTCGATACCCGTGTCGAGCTCAATGATGAAGAGATCCTCGCCGTCGTGACCAAAATGGTCAAACAGCGTCGCGATTCCATCAGCCAGTTTGAAGCTGCCGGTCGCCAGGATCTCGCCGACAAAGAGTCCGCCGAGATCGTTGTGCTGCAGGAGTTCCTGCCACAACAGCTGACCGCAGACGAAATTGCCGCCCTGATCGAGCAAGCCATCACTGAAAGTGGTGCTGCCGTCATGGCTGACATGGGTAAAGTCATGGCTGTCTTGAAGCCAAAAATTCAGGGGCGTGCCGATGTCGGCGCCGTCAGTGCCCAGGTGAAAACCCGCTTGGCGTAACAGGCAACTCTCTTGTTTGGTCGAAGAAGCCGTGCTTCCCATTGGAATGCGCGGCTTTTTTATTTCCTATGCAATGAAACAGGACGGTTATGGCTGGCAGGATCCCGCAATCCTTTATCGATGATCTGCTCGTACGCACGGACATAGTCGAGTTGATCGACTCCCGTGTGCGGTTGAAGAAAGCCGGTAAGAACTACCAGGCTTGCTGCCCTTTTCATAACGAAAAAAGCCCCTCCTTTACCGTCAGCCAGGAGAAGCAGTTCTATCACTGTTTCGGTTGTGGTGCCCACGGCAATGCCATCGGCTTTGTCATGGAGTACGACGGCCTGGAATTCCCCGATGCCATCGAAGAGCTGGCAAGCCTGCACGGTATGCAGGTTCCCCGTGAGCAAACGGCGGGTGGATCAAGCCATAGCCAACCAGCCGTCAGCAAGGATCTGTTCGAGCTGATGAACCAGATTGCGCGCTTCTACGAGAGCAATCTCAAGAACGCGCCTCAGGCGGTGGAGTATCTGAAAGGCCGGGGCCTGACTGGCGAGGTGGTCAAGCGCTTCAACATCGGTTATGCCCCTGGGGACTGGGATCAGGTGCGTCGCCGCTTTGGCGCCAGTAGGGATCACGAACAACTGCTGATTTCGGGCGGTATGCTGATCCCCCGTGACAGCGGCCCGGGCAGCTACGATCGTTTCCGCGATCGCATCATGTTTCCGATCCGGGACAAACGCGGCCGGGTCATCGGCTTCGGTGGCCGAGTGTTGGGGGATGGCACGCCCAAGTACCTGAACTCCCCCGAAACCCCCATCTTCCACAAGGGGCGAGAGCTGTTCGGCCTTTATGAGGTCAAGCAGGCACACAAGGATCCGCGCCGGATCCTGGTGGTGGAAGGCTACATGGATGTGGTGGCGCTCGGCCAGTACGACATCGACTATGCGGTGGCGGCACTGGGGACTGCGACCACCAGCGATCACATCCACACCCTGTTCCGTACCACGGCAGAGGTGGTCTGTTGCTACGACGGCGACAACGCCGGTCGGGAAGCGGCCTGGCGGGCGCTGGATAACGCGCTCTCCCACCTGCAGGACGGCCGTGAACTCAAGTTCGTCTTTTTGCCGGATGGCGAGGATCCCGACTCGCTGGTACGCCAGATCGGCAAGGAGGGGTTCGAAGCGCTGCTCGACAAGGCCCAGTCGTTTGCGGATTTCATGTTCGAACGCCTCGGGCGCGATGCGGCTCTTTCCGGTGAGGCAGGCAAGTTTGAAGTGGCAAACAAGGCCGCTGAGCTGATTCGTCGGGTACCGGAAGGTTTCACGCGTGAGGGGTTGATTACCCGACTCTCCAGCATGATGCGCTGGGGAGAAAACAAGCAGCGGATTACCGAGCTGTTTGCCCGCAACAGCCAGCCCAAGGTGGAAGTCAACAAACCCAAGGCGACCAAGCTGACGCCGATCCGCAGGGCTCTGGCCCTGATGGTGCAGTATCCGGCGATCACCGCCGAGCTGCCGGCCATGCCCGAGTTGGCCGGGCTGCGCCTGCAGGGGATCCCTTTCCTGCTGCAACTGCACCAGCAGATCCTGATCCAGCCGGGAGTGACAACGGGTATCCTGCTGGAGCATTGGCGCGGTACCAAAGAGGGAGAAATCCTGGCCCAGCTGGCGATGCACGATTTGTTTGAAGAGGTAAAGCTCGACCAGGAGCCCGATATTCTGGGAGAATTACAGGATACCTTTGTCGGTTTCATCAACCTTTTCCTGAAGCAACGGATCGAAGAATTGCAGGCCAAGGTGGCGCAGGAAGGGCTAAGCTCTGAGGAAACTCAGGAGCTGATGATGCTGATCAGAGAGGTGCAGATTGAGAAAAGAAATGAGAGTGGGGCTTGATATTTGAGTGAGCAGTCCCAATATGAATAGCGTTGCCCGAATCGACGGGATTGAAAGCAAACACTTTATAACCACCTGGCCCCGACAACACTGCGGGCAGGGGTTTCTCATGACCGACGCCGCAACCAGACATAGCATGTCTGGCGGTTTTCTATTAGAATTGGCTATTTGCGCAGCAGCGCACTGTACGCGCAACCTAGCAACACCAACCGGATGAGTTCTATGGAGCAAACCCCGCAGTCTCAGCTTAAACTCCTCGTTGCCAAAGGTAAAGAACAGGGCTACCTGACCTATGCCGAGGTGAACGATCACCTCCCGCAAGACATTGTCGATTCAGACCAGATCGAAGACATCATCCAGATGATCAACGATATGGGCATTCAAGTGGTTGAAAACGCTCCGGATGCCGATGACCTTATCATGGCTGAAGGTGGTACCGCCGATGAGGACGCTGCCGAAGCAGCGGCCCAGGCTCTGGCATCTGTTGAATCTGAGATTGGTCGCACGACCGATCCCGTCCGCATGTACATGCGGGAAATGGGTACCGTCGAACTGCTGACCCGCGAAGGCGAGATCGACATCGCCAAGCGGATCGAAGACGGTATCAACCAGGTACAAAGCTCCGTCGCCGAGTACCCTGAAGCCATCACCTATCTGCTCGAACAGTACGACAAGTACGAAGCCGAGCAGCTTCGCCTGTCCGACATCATCTCCGGCTTCATCGATCCGAACGAAGTGGATGACGTGGCGCCGACCGCCACTCATATCGGCTCCGAGCTCAGCGAGGACGACCTCGCCGACGAAGACGAAGACGAAGATGAGGACGAAGACGAAGACGGTGACAACTCCGACGATGATGGCGACGGTGGCCCGGATCCGGAAGTCGCTCGCGAGAAATTCGGCGAACTGCGTGCCCAGTACGAGGTGACTCGTCTCTCCATTCAGCAGAATGGCCGCGCCCACGACGACACCCAGAATGCCATCGCCCAGCTGGCCGATGTCTTCCGTCAATTCCGCCTGATGCCCAAGCAGTTCGATCGCCTGGTCAACAACATGCGGGAGATGATGGAGCGTGTCCGCGTGCAGGAACGCATCATCATGAAGCTCTGCGTTGAGCAGGCCAAGATGCCGAAGAAGACCTTCGTCGCGGCCTTCACCAACAACGAGTGCGAAACTGCCTGGTTCGAATACCAGAAGCAGGCCGGCAAGGCGTGGTCTCCCCGTCTGCTCGAGATGGACGAAGAAGTACTGCGTTCCATCGGCAAGCTGCAGCAGATCGAAGAAGAGACCGGTCTGTCCATCGCCCAGATCAAGGACATCAACCGCCGCATGAGCATTGGTGAGGCCAAAGCCCGCCGTGCGAAGAAAGAGATGGTCGAGGCCAACTTGCGTCTGGTTATCTCCATCGCCAAGAAGTACACCAACCGCGGTCTGCAGTTCCTGGATCTGATCCAGGAGGGCAACATCGGTCTGATGAAGGCGGTCGACAAGTTCGAATATCGTCGCGGCTACAAGTTCTCGACCTATGCCACCTGGTGGATCCGTCAGGCCATTACCCGCTCCATCGCGGATCAGGCCCGTACCATCCGTATCCCGGTGCACATGATCGAGACCATCAACAAGCTCAACCGTATCTCCCGCCAGATGCTGCAGGAGATGGGTCGTGAACCGAACCCGGAAGAGCTGGCCATGCGCATGGGCATGCCGGAAGACAAGATCCGCAAGGTACTGAAAATCGCCAAGGAGCCCATCTCCATGGAGACGCCCATCGGTGATGACGAAGACTCCCACTTGGGCGACTTCATCGAAGATACCACCCTGGCTCTGCCAGCGGATGCGGCCACCAGCGAGAGCCTGCGCAACGCGACCCGCGAAGTGCTGGCCGGGCTGACCGCACGGGAAGCCAAGGTACTGCGCATGCGCTTCGGTATCGACATGAACACCGACCACACCCTCGAGGAAGTGGGCAAGCAGTTCGACGTCACCCGTGAGCGTATCCGTCAGATCGAAGCCAAGGCCTTGCGCAAACTGCGCCATCCGAGCCGCTCGGAAGTGCTGCGCAGCTTCCTGGACGAGTAGTCCCGGGTTTTGTCAGCCTGACATAGCAACAAAAAGCCCCGCCATGCGGCAATGCTGATCAGTTAAGGATCCATTGACCGATCCTTCTGCTGTAGGACAATCCGGAACCAATCACTGGTTCCGGATTTTTTTATGTCTATTGCAAACGATCTGAACGATGTTGTTGAGGCATCTGGCGACATGCTGGCTCGGCTGGCCATTTTTGCCGACCATATTCCCGACGAATGGATTACTGCCGCTGCCGCCTTGTCTGAAAAGGCCACTATCCGCCGACGCCGCTTACCTTCTGATATGGTCTTGTGGCTCGTCGTGGGGATGGCCTTTTTCCGCAATGAGCCCATCTCCGAGGTCGCTCGGCGCCTCAACATCTGTGCAGAAGGGTTGGCCAATGATGCCTTGCTCGCGGACAGTGCCCTGTCTCAGGCCCGTCAGCGACTCGGCAAACAGCCGCTCGAGTGGCTGTTCAAACAGTGCGCCGATGTGTGGGGGCGGGAACGTTATCC
>NZ_JAPCIY010000025.1:0-52177 GCF_027707645.1 Aeromonas sp. QDB30
CTCTGCTGTCTGAATGAACAATATTTGTTCGAATGTATGGGGTTGTTCAAAGTATAAACACTGATGCGTCAGCCCTGATGACCGTACGAGGCCGCAGCTTGGGCAGATGGTGTTCACGAAAATGCTCGCAGCACTGTTTAAGTGTGACATCATGCTTCTGGTGGAGCTTATCCCAGAAAACTCTGGGATGTTCATTACGCTCAAGTGCACCACGGATTGCAGGGATCAACGCCCTGGCATCAGCGAGTTTAAGGTCGGGATAGCGTCCAATTTTGAGTCTCGCCGCTTTTCCTTGCCAGCGATAGCGATATTGCCACGAGATGGTGCCTCGCTCGGTGACCCGAGCTGACAATCCATCACGGTCTGACAATTCCGTCTTGCCAAAGTAGGGCTTACCATAGAGGGCCCGTAGCTTCGTATCAGTAAGTGGCATATGACTCTCCTGTGACTGGTCATCTGATTTTTCACTGACACATTAACGCGTCCTAACGTGTACACAGATATGTACCAAACTGGTCTGAAACGGACTGAATCAAGATCGGACAAAGTGAGACAATCTGAGATAACACTCCGTATAACGACTTGTTTTTCAAGCATATAGACACAATTCAGAACCACGAAATGAACCAGCAGACAAATCCTACCTTCTATTTCCACGATTATGAGACCAATAATTAATTAATTGAAATTAATTAACTAATTCCCTCCGCATCATATTCTGTACCAGATTTGGTACCGTTTTTGTCTGTGAGCTATTCAGGCTCTGTGAGCGACCCTGCACTAAGTTAAACCTCCATCACTAACTGGATCGATTTTTTGCGCCCAGCCCAGCAGCACGGCGACCACGCTCGCCGTGATGGGCTCGAGACGGACGATCACTCTTCCGCCCCACGGGCCACCGGGTAGCGCAGCTTGATCTCCGCCACCTTGTCGCGCCATGCCTGCTCGGCCTCCGGCGTTTTGTCGTACTGCCACTCCAGGAACAAGGGGTCGGACTCCGCCACGTAGGCGCGCTGGCGGCGCGCCAGTTGCCCCTCTGTCAGCTCATAGTTGTGCTGGGCGAGCACGGAGGCTATGACCTCCTCACTCATGCCCAGCTCCGCCATAAAGGCCGGATCGTAGTTGTCGTGCGTTTCGCCGTCGTATAAGTAGCTCATCTATTTGCCCCGCTCGAAATGTTAAACAGGCTGCAGCGCAGCCGCCAGGTGTTTGCATGCGCGGCGTGCGCACACCACGATTGGATGCATGGTCGGCAGTCGCCTGCCGTTAGCCTGCCTGCCGCTATCGCCCGTTTGAAGCGGCGCAGCTTGTAGCGGATGCGCTTGATGCTGTTTTTGCGCAACAGGCGGTGGGTGGGGTAGATGCGGTAGCCGAGGAAGTCGAGCGCCCTGCCGTTATCCGGCCCAACCGGGAATATCTGGGTCTTGCTGTTAGTGGTCAGGCGCAGCGCACTCCACAGGAACTGCTCGATGCGCGCCCGCCACGTCTGCAGCTGCGCCTTGTCGTGATGCAACACCACAAAATCATCCATGTAGCGGATGTAGTACCGGATGCCGAGATCGTGCTTTGCGTAGCGATCCAACTCGTTGAGATAGAGATTGGCAAACAGCTGACTTGTCAGGTTGCCGAGCGGGATCCCGACACCCGGCCGCCCTGGGCTCGAGTCGATAATGGCATCGAGCAGCCTGAGCGTGCGATCGCAGTGGATGTGGCGGCGCAAGATCGCCTTGAGGCGGGCGTGATCGATGCTGGCGAAATACTTGCTGATGTCCGCCTTCAGGCAGAATAGTGGGCCGTGAGCTTGCCTGATCGCCCGCATCCAGCGCTGTGCCCTGTTTGCCCCGGCATGTACCCCCTTGCCTTTGCGGCAGGCGTAGCTATCGAATATAAAGCGCGGGTCAAGCGCTGGCTCCAGTACATTCATGATCGCCCGGTGGACAACTCGATCCACGAAGCGGGGTGCCGAGATCAGGCGCTGTTTCGGCTCAAAAACATAAAACTCCTCGTATCCGCCGGGCTGATAGCTGTCGTGCAGCAGATGATTGTGGGTGTCGTGCAGGTGCTCTTCCAGGCGCTGCATGTAGCGCAGGGAGGCGGGCGAGGTGCGTTTTCCGCACAGGCAGCGCAGGGCAGCCTGGTGCAGATTGTCAAACGATATGATTTGGTCGTACATGAGGGCCTTAAAGTCGGCGGACCGGCGCACCGGTGCCGCCTGTTCAGTTTTTCGGCGATAGCCGAGGCATCGACATCCCTTTGATAATGCACTGGACAACGCCCCGTGAGGTGTTGCCTTCTGGCTGCTGCCAAAGGCGGGGCGAAACCCAATGTTCGTGTTCGTGTTCGCGCGTGAATTGTTCAGATTGAGCGCAGCCAGGCCAGCGTTGGCCCCGTTGTTCCAATTGCCGCCACGATACGGGAGTCGCATGATGTCGGAGCCCATGATTAGGCGGCTCGCTCGTATTTGAGCCAGCCGCCGATCATCCTGCCGATCTCGAGATTGAGACCGCTCCAGTGCTGATATTTGTTGATGGGTAGATAGGTCAGGTCTTTGGCCAGCCTGATCTGGTTTTGCAACACCGCCAGTTCGACATCGAGATCGGTGAGCGTGGTCTTCTTGTGATAGCGCTTCGCCGCCGTAATGACGAGGCGCAATAGCGTCAACATGCTGGTCCTGATCTCGGCCGCCAACACATGCTTCTCTGACTTCGGAAACTGGCGCAGGGCGATGTGCCCATACTGCATCATGTCGCGGATCCGCTGCTCAATAACAAGAGGCTGTTTATCCATATCAATCCTATTTACATAAGCGCCGCTATCGCGACGCCATCAAAACTCAAGGCTCAGGGCTCAAGCAAAGGCGGGGCGAAACCCAACGCTCGTGGTCGTGTACGCGCGTGAATAGCTCAGAATGAGCGCAGCCAGGCCAGCGCTGGCCCCGTTGTTCCAATCGCCGCCACGACACGGGAGCCGCTCGCCGAAGTTACGCATATAAAGGGTGCCCTGTGGCAATGCATTGGCTGGCTCCAGCAGCAGCCGCTTCATCGCCAGATTGCTGACGTAGCCGCCCGACTTTGTCATTGAGCGCCAATCTACGCCGGCTGAGTTGCCAGCGTTCGCATTGTCGCCGACAGTGCCGAGCCGATTGATGATCTTGTTTGACAGGATTGTGACGCCGCCAGTTGGGGTGCTGGCGTCGAGATAGGCACCGACAAACGTCCAGCTCGCCTCGGCCTGCGTATTGTGGGAGGACAGCTTAAAGCAGCCGTCTTGCAGCAGGAATCCGTCCTGCCACTCCCATACGTTTCCCACCAGATCGGCGATGCCGGCCGGTGATTTGTTGTGCGTTGCCTCGACGCCCATCGAGCCGGTCTGGGTTCGCCCCGTGCCGGCTGTATCACCCGGCGCCCTATTGTCGGCCCGATCGCCTACCATCCAAGTCTGGGCGTGACTGCGCCCCCAGTTGGTATTGCCAATTGGCTCGTAGCCGTTGGCCATGCACCATAGGGCGATTGCCGCCCATTCGTGCGCTGTCATCAGATGCCAGCCTGCGCCTTTTGCACTACAGGCGTTGCGGGCGGCGGTGTGATCGAGCCAGGTGCGGGGATCTTGCCGCGGCGCGCTGACAGCGCCGGAGCCGGACGCAAGATAGGCGCCGATGAATATCTCGCTCTTGATGCTGCCGC
Organism: Aeromonas sp. QDB30; assembly: GCF_027707645.1. Classification (NCBI taxonomy): domain Bacteria; kingdom Pseudomonadati; phylum Pseudomonadota; class Gammaproteobacteria; order Aeromonadales; family Aeromonadaceae; genus Aeromonas; species Aeromonas sp. QDB30. The sequence continues at coordinate 3,684 of NZ_JAPCIY010000025.1, forward strand.
TGCCAAAATCGAACGCCGTCACATCGCCAGTGCCCATATCGGCAGTCATGCCCAGGTCGGCGTAGCTGAAGCGCGGCAGCACGAACATAGCATTGGCGTTGCCAGCGCTGTCGCGAATGATGGTCTGGCTGCCGCCGGTTGCCCGCTCCAGAGAGTAACGCTCCGAGTCAAGGATTGCGGGGCCGCCCACGCGCATCAGCGAGCCGGTCCCGGCTTCGGCCGTGGCATTGGCGGCCGCAGCGGCGCGATCCGCTTCGGTCTTTGCCCGGTCGGCTTCGACCTTGGCGCGGGCCGTCTGCCCCTCCCCCTCGCTGGCGACTTTCTTCCAACTGGGGATGGTGGTGTTGGCGCCGGTGTCCGGGTTGAGAATGGACACATCCCCCGAACCGGTCAGCCAGGTCATCATGCCGTCAAACCAGGTGCGGTACTTGCCGACCAGGGAGGCCAGGTCGGCGGCAAACTGGCTGATGGTCGAGGTGCGGGTGATGTCGATCCGGTACGCCTGGTTAGCCAGAGTGCCGCCGCGATAGGCATCAACCAGCAGGATGCTTTCATCGCTGACCACCGTATCCACTTCATAGGCGGCATTGTCTGGGCCATAGAAGGTGTGGCCCTTCTGGATAGGGAGGGTGCCGGTTTTCCACTTGGTGCCAAAACCGGTGATGGTCTTGCTGCCATTCGTCACCGTCACGTTGCCGGTGCGCTGCCAAAGTCCTGCCATTGCAAAGTTCCTTGAAAAGAAAACCCGGCACAGGGCCGGGTTGTTGTGGTGGCGATTTTCCGCCTATTACTGAGTGAACACCATGGCGACCGAGCCGCGCACTCGATAACCGCCCGTGAAAGCGATGGTAACGGAGGTGACCTGGTTGGGCGGGATCACCACCGTTCGGCCACACACTGTGCTTGTGAAATTACCTGACCCGGTTGCAGACACCGAATCCGAGGTGGTAGAGCCATTAACAGTGATTGAGCAAGATGCTGAGTTTGTGATCTCCTTGTCAGCGTGGTCTCCGCCCCCTCCCTGGGTACTACCTCGAGCATAAATTTCTATGCCAGAGATCACCAGGTTTCGGGTACGGGAAAACGCCGGGATGGTAAACGAAACCCGGTCGCTGGTGATGTAGGACTCCAGGGCATAGACCCGCGTCACATCGCCTTCAATCTGGTTAACGCTCAGTTTTCCCAGGATCTGGCAGTTCTCTCGCATCACCACGTTGTTAAACGTGCCGCTGTTGGCATTCACCTCGCCGGTAAACGAGCCGGCGGCCGCGTACAGCTTGTTGGTGCGGATAGTGCCATCGGCATAGATGATGGTGTGCCACCCCTCGCCCCAGCCACTATAGGGGCCGCCCCGACCAAAGCCGGCATTGCCGCCCTTGAAGTCGCTGTTCACGATGGTGGCCGCGTCGATGTCGGTGACCTTGATGTACTTGGCGATCACGTTGCCGATCTCTGCCGTGTCCATCATGGCGTGGTTCATGAACACAGTGCCGTTTTTAATGATGAACGGGTGGCGTTTACTGGCGGCGCCCGCTGCCCGCGACATCACGGCAAACACATCGGTATCCACGACAAAGGAGGTCAGCGTGGTGCCGTCCGCGTTCAATTTGACGGACAGCCCAAAGCCGCCGCCCTCGCCGTTGATCTTCGCCTTGGTGTACCAGCCTGCCTCGACCTCCCCGCGCAGGTTGGCCGTCGCGGTGGCGCCGCTCTGGACGGCGGCGTTGGTGTTGTTGAGGTTGGCCTGCACCTTGGTGATGGCCTCGGCGTTGGCCTTGTCTCCCGCCACCTGGGCCTGCTGGGTCTGCTGGATGGCCGCATTGAGGGTCTTGTCGCCCTCGGTCACCTTGGCCTGCAACTGGGTCACCTGGTCAGACAGCGCCTTGTCCCCCGCCGCCTGGGTGCGCTGGGTTTCCAGGATCGCCGCGTTGAGGGTCTGATCGTCCCCCTCCAGGGTGGCCTGCAGTTTGTCCATGCGGGTAGCCAGCGCACTGTCACCCGTCACCTGGGCCTGCTGGTTCTTCTTGATGGCCGAATCGAGCACCTTGTCATCGGCCACCACCTTGGCCTGCAACTGGGTCAGTTGCTCGGCCAGGGCGCTGTCACCGGACACCTGGGCCTGCTGGGCTTGCTTGATGGCCGCATCGAGCACCTTGTCGCCCGCTACCACCTGACCTTGTAGCTGGGTCAGCTGCTCGGCCAGGGCGCTGTCACCCGCCACCTGGGCCTGCTGGGTCTGCTGGATGGCCGCATTGAGGGTCTTGTCGCCCTCGGTCACCTTGGCCTGCAACTGGGTCACCTTGTCAGCCAGCGCCTTGTCCCCCGCCGCCTGGGTGCGCTGGGTTTCCAGGATCGCCGCGTTGAGGGTCTGGTCGTCCCCCTCCAGGGTGGCCTGCAGTTGCGTGACCCGCTCGGCCATGGCCTGGTCGGCGGCGCTCAGGGTGCGGTTGCTTTTCTCCAGGGCGGCGGCGGTCTTGCTGTCTGCCGCCTGGTAGTCGGTCTTAAGCTGGCTGATCTCCCGGGCGGTGGACTGCTCCACCCCGGCGATCACCTCCCTCACCCCGGTGAGCGCGGCGGACGTTGCCGCCTGCTCCCCCTCAAACTCGGCCCGGAACTGGGTCACCTCGCGGGCCAGTGCCTGGTGTTCATCTGCCTGGGTATCCTGACGACGAGTGATCGTGGCGCGGGCCTTGCGAGCCCGGTCCTCGTCCTGATCATCTGCCAAGGTGTTGCCGATGCTGGCCAGGGCGGTCAGATCGACTTCTGCTGACAGGTCATCCTGGCGAGCGGCCAGCGCCTTGCCCTGCTCTGCCACGGCCTCAGACAAGGTGCCCACATCGGATTGGGTCTTGTCGGTCTTGGTGGTGAGCTGTTGCAAGGCCTCGCCGGTGGCCTGCTGACCATCGGTGACCACCTTGCCCAGGCTGGTGAGCTGGGCGGCTTGATCGCCGCTGGCTGTCTTGAGCTGGCCGATTTGCTCGGCGAGCGCCTGATCCCCCTGCGCCAGGGTGCGCTGGGTTTCCAGGATAGCGGCGTTGAGCGTCTGATCATCCCCCTCCAGGGTGGCCTGCAGTTGGGTTACCCGTTCGGCCATGGCCTCATCGGCGGCGCTCAGGGTGCGCTTGCTCTCCTCCAAGGCGGCGGCGGCCTTGCTGTCTGCTGCCTGGTAGTCGGTCTTGAGCTGGCTTAACTCCCGGGCGGTGGACTGCTCCACCCCGGCGATCACCTCCCGAACCTCGGTCAGACGGGCAGTGGTGGCGGCCTTCTCTCCTTCGAACTTGGCACTGAGATCGGTGACCTCGCTCGCCAGGGCCTGATGAAGATCAAGCTGCACCTGCTGGTCACGGCGAATGGATGCCTCGGCCTGGCGGTGACGCTGCTCCCCCTTATCGCCCGCGAGGGCGTTGGCAATGGCGGCCTCGGCGGCTTGGTCAGCAGCCTTGGCCGTCAGGTCCAGGGTGGCGGTGATCTCGTCAAAGCGGCCAGCGGTGATCCCGCCGTCATTCTCGACAATCTGCTCCAGCGCCCGGATCGCGCCCTCGGCGGTGTCGGTACGCACCTCGACCCCGCTGACCCGCTCAGCCAGCACCTGGTCAGCCTCGGTGCTGACCCGCGCCACTTCGGTGATGTTGGCCAGCAGGGTCTGGTCGCCCCCCTCCAGCTCGGCCTTGAGGCCCGACACTCGCTCGGCTAGGGCCGACTGGGCATCGCTGTTGACGGTGATCCGTTGCTCTGCCGCCGCGAGCCGTTCGCCCTGCTCGGTCACGGTGGACTGGGCGGCCTTCTGCTGGATCTGCCCCAGGGCGGCATCCAGGGAGCTGCTGACCTCGGTCAGGCGCTGCTGTTCGCTGGTGAACTCCGATTTGGTGACCGTCTGGGTGATCTTGGCATTGATGCCATCCAGCACCTGCTCGGCCTCGGTCAGCCGTTCGCCCTGGGCATCCACCACTGCATGATCGGCCTTGGTGGCCAAGGTGCCGGTGGCGGCGTCCAGTTTCTGGTTGACCTCGGTAAAACTGGCCTGGGTCTCGTCGCGCAACGCCCGCACAGCGTCCATCTCGATCTGGCCGGTGCCCGGATTAACCGTGAAAATGGCATCGCGAAGATCGCCCATTTCACTCTGTACACGGTCAATCTTGCCGTGCAGCTTGTCTTGCTGCAGGACTGCGCCGATCCCCATCTGTCCCAGGCTGTCTTGCTCGTCGCGCAGCAGGCTTTCGGTCTGTGTCGCCCGCTCATCGAGCGCGGCCAGGGCAGACCCCAGCCCAGTCAACTCCCGATCGATCACCGGCACTCGCTCGGCAATCGGCGCGACCGTCTCGCTCAGGTCGGTAAACTCCCGTTCGACTTGCTCCAGCTGCCCCACGATGTCAGGGATCGCCTGGTCAACGATGTCCTTGATCTGCTCGATGGGCTTGCGCAGCTCCTCGCGCAGGTGTTCGCCACCGATCTCCCCATCCAAGATGTCGAGAATGGAGGCGGCGTCGTAGGAGGTTTTCCCGCTGGCCGCAAACAGACCAGATTTGCCGTAGGCGTTGACGGCCCGCAACCACACGTAATAGGTGGTGTCTGGCTGCAACCCTTGAAACGTCATGAACGCACCCACGCCTGCATTGGTGGCCTTGGTCTGCACCTCGGCCAGGGGCAGCTGCACTTTGCTCCACCACCATTCGCAGAGGGTGCCGTAGGACTGGCCACCGGTGAACACCGGGCGGAAGGCCAGGGACCAGTTGCCTGCCTCAACCTCGACCCCCACGGGGATAGCGGGCACCTGGATGGTGAAATTGACCGACGCAACCGGCGACGGGGCGCCGGTCATGGCGATGGCGCGGACTTGGCCCACGTAGTTTCCGGCCGCCAGGCCATTCACCCGGCAAGATTGCCCAGGCACCTGGGCGGTCAGCACAGTGACCGGCGCTTTGCCTGGCTCGATGCGCTGCACGATCACCTGGTTGTAATTGACTGTGCCGCTGTTGCGCCAGCTGAGCACCCCTTGCACCACCTCGCCTACCGTCTCCACGTCATAGCGCAGCTGATCCGGCATGGCCACGCCACCGGTTGGCAGCTCGGTTATTGTCGGTCTTTCCATCGGTTTGCCGATGGCATCGGCCCAAAAATCGGGCGAATCCTCGCGCAGGGTGAGATCCACCCCACCATCCAGGCTGAATGACCAATCTGTGACGCGATACTCTGTGCCATTGATGCCCATGGCCGGTAGATAAAACCGGATGGTCTGGCCGGGGCGATAGCGCCAGCCAGAGAGGTTAACCGAGCAAGTCACAGTGCTGGCAGCGCGGCGCTGACGCAGGATGATATTGGCGATACGCTGGGCCTGGTGTTCGCTGGTAACACAGCGCAGATCGAGATCTTCCAGCAGCGGCTGGCCGCCATCCTCTTCCACCCACTGCGGCACGATAACCGCCGGGAAGTCGGTTTTTTTAAAGGTGATCGGGTCAACGAAGGTGCCTGCCACCTGGTTGATTTTGTCGCTGCTCGATGGCTCTGGCAGCAGCTCCAGATCCCCTATCAGCTGATAGGGGCGCAGCTCGTCACTGGCGGGGCCATAGTAGGCACCGGCCAGAATACCGAATTGGCCGCCGATATAGGTCGGCTGGCCACAGCATGCCATGTGCAGGGCTTCCAGCACCTTGGCGCGGGGCTCGGTCAGGTCGAACTCCACGTTGGTGGTATAGCGCGGCTCCACCTTGCCATCGGCGACCGTTACTATCTCGTCACAGATATTGGCGGCAACGATAAACTCGTCCATGCGGATCTCGTCATCTGGCACCCCTAGCCAGCTGCGGTAGTAATCGAGGATCACCAGGGCGCTGTTGTCGCTCCATTTCCACTTGTTATCGCGGGGATCCCAGACCTCCTTGCCGAACTTCTCGATCTTGATATTGGGCAGACCGGCGGGGAACTTCTCGGCGTCAAACTTGAGCGATAGGCGTAACCAGGTAATCCCCTGGCCGATCATGTCAGACTTCCAGTCGGCGCACTTATCAAGCAGGTACGGGTCTGCCGTCTGGCGATCTATATGGAGCTCCCAACTGACCAGATCGCCATAGGTGCCGATCACGTCATCACCGAGCCAGATATCACCAATGCGGGTCAGCTTGGTGCCAGACAGTACCAGGGCAAGGTGCAGCCATTCGCCTTCGTCCTGCTCGCCGGGTTCCTCGGCGGCAAAGCTCATCAAGCCGGAGGAGATCACCCGACCATAGACGCAGCTCTTGTCACTGGCAGCGGCCCGCAATACCTGGCTGCGTTCGCTGGCGCTGGTGTAGTCACCGAGGCTGGGCTTTTTCATGGTGAGCATCATGGTGGCGCTCATCACTGCCGAGCCGATGGCGATGGCCGTGGCGGTGGATACAACCAGGGCAGATCCGGCACCGGCTGCGATACCTGCGATAACGGGGATAGCGGCGGCGGGCATTACTCGACTCTCCAGGCAAACAGGGGAACAGCGTCAGGAATGGGGCGGGCACCCTGCTCGGTCATGGCCCATACCTGACCGGCCCACATCACGGCGGCGGTCTGGCCCTGCGGGCCGTCAAAAACCAGGGCATCACCGCGCTGGGCCATCGCCACCGGGATCCGCGCAAACAGCGCATCGAGGGCGGATGGGATATCGCCATGGGTTTTGGCGAGCACCCGCTTGGCTCCGATCTCGGTGCTATAGCGCCCGCGATAGGCGGCGGCAGGGTCTTTGTCACAGGCCGCCCGACAGACATCCGCCACAAACAGACAGCAATCATTTTCACCCCAACAAAAAGGCCGCTCACTGGCGGCCTGAATGGTCTTGATGATGCGGATTTGCCAATCTGGATGGCGCATGGTCAGTCCTTATAAACAAAGCCGGGGGCGTCTTTTTTGCTACCAAAGTAGATAGAGCGGTCTGCCATCTCGTTCTGGTATCGGAAGAAACGGTCATTGGGGTACAACCGTCGGTGACTCTCGTCGGTGTTGCGCATATTCAGCCCCTTCTGCCAATCCTCGAAGATATTGGAGATGGTGAGCTGAATGGTGTTGGTCTTGCCCGCTTTGATGGGGGTCTGGGCGATGCGTCCCTTGAATTGCAGGCAGGCTTTGAGCGGCACCTCGGCGGGGCCGATCACCACCAGATAGAGCCAGGCCATCCGGTCAACGATGCGCTCGCGCATCACCTCGGCCAGCATACTGTCATCGAGCCCGGAGAGGCTGACATTGAGCTTGGTTGGCGAGGTAGACAGCTGCTCTTTCTGAGCGCTGACTGCCCCCATCGAGCCCACGCCGTAATAGGTCTCGCCGCCGATCACCAGCTCACCGAGACCGGAGTGAATGCGGCTGATGCCGCTCACCAGATCCAGCTTGAGCGCATAGAGCGCTGACACATGGGGCTGGTTAAGGGCGGCCATCACATCGGGATCAAGGCCGACAATCATGGATAGAAGCTCTCCACAAACTTGATGGTGCCAAGGTCACGCACCCTGGCGTTCAACCGGCGGGACTTGCCAGCCCCAGCACCATCCAGGCGAAACACCCCCATCGGGCGGGCAACCATCAGAGGGGTTCCGCTGGGATAGTTGTTGCGCAGCATCGGCGCAACACGCACCGTGGCAGCGCCGGAGAGATCGGATTGCACATCCGCCACCACCCGCTTTAGCTCGTCACCGATCTGGATCCAGTCGCCACGGCGCAGCACCAGGGTGGATGGTGTCCAGCCACGGCTGGTAAAGCTGGTGCGCATGGTCAGCCCCTCACTGACGATGGGGGCGCCATGCACCGGCTGGATCGGATGGGCAAAGTCCCACATCCGCACCCGGCTGGATGGGCCGTCCAGCTGGGCGATAAACGCCTCAAAGCGGCGAGCAACGTCTCCCTCCATCCGGCCCATGGTCAGCTCCATCAGCCATTTGCTGCCAGGGGTGCTGGCGACCTGTTCGCTACCGCCCCAAGGGTTTTCAAATATGCGGTGGTTGGTTTGCAGCGCCAGGGTGTTCTCGCGCACCCGGAACTCGGCTGGCCAGTCGTAAGTTTCCATTAAACCCCCAACATTTTTCGACCCTTGCCATAACTGCCAAAGTCCTCAATCATCATCTGGTATCCCTGCTTTGCGGCGGAGGTTATAACCGCATTGCGGTCATCGTCGGTCATATCGGAACTAAAGTGCAGGTGCTGCTCGAACACAGCACCAGCGGCAGCAGCGCCACCGCCGCCACTCATCAGCTGGTCATACATCTGGTCGATGCGCTGGGCTGATTTGTTGGTGTAAACCCGCTCACCCTTGTCGAGCAGCCAGGTGCCCTCGCTCGGGATCTCCTCAATCCCTGAGTGGGCCATACCGGCAATCGAGGTGCCTACAACCAAACCAATGGATATCGCCGTCTGAGCTTCTATCATGGCGCGAGCAGCTGCAGCGCCTATCAGGCCGCCGGTCATGGCGGCAAACGCCTCAGCACCGGCGGCTGCTTGCTGACCGGCGATAATGATGGATGGGATCGCCATCAGCTTCTGGGCGGCCAGCAGCGCCTTCATTACCCCGGTTTGCTCCTTGCCTGACTGTGACAGCATGTCGGTGGTCAGACCGATGGTCTGGCTGGTAAAGCTGAGCATGTCGCGGGCGGCTTGCTGCTGCAGGTTCTTCTGCTTCTCAATCCGCTGACGCTCCTGCTCGGCAAGCTGATCCTGCTTGCGCTGATCCGCCTCCAGCTCCTTGGCCATCGCCTCTTCACGCTTGGCCATGTAGTCAGCTTGCTGCTCGGCGAAGTGATCCGCCTCCTTCTGGCGGTACTCCTCTCGCAGCTCACTCAGGCTCTCATAGCCGCGGCGCCGCAGCTCGGCCTCACTCAGTTGCAGTTTGTCGATCTCGGTCAGCCGATCCTCATGGGCCAGCCGCAACTTTTCGAGCTCGTTGGCGTACTGCATATCGAGGGTGGCGAGCCGCTTCTCCCCCTGATCCAACAGCTTCTGGGTATCAGAGCTGGTATCGCGGGAGCTGACCGGCTCGGGCGGCTGGTACTCCGGCTGCTCACCAATTCCAAACCGCTTCTTACCATATGCATCCTGAATGCGGCCGATCTCGGCCTCAATCTCGGCGCGGCGTTGCTGGAGCTCAGGCAAGGCTGAGCGGCCTGCCGTGTCGCCAAGAATGGCATCGAGCAGGCCAACCCCGCCGAACTCCTTTTGCCTGGAGGTCTCTTTGATCTGGTCGTCCAGATCTTTAAGCTCCTCGCGCAGGTTGCCGAGGCGGCGACTCATGCCGTCTATTGTGCGGGGGTTATCCGCCCAACTATCAAACAGGGTTCCCCAGTAGCTCACGGCATAGCCGAGCTTTTCGGTTAGCCAGTCGATTTGCTCGGAAGCACCGAGCACCCCCTGGGCAAACGAGCTCTGCAGGCGCAGGCTGATGTCCTTTAGCTTCTGATCCAGCTCTTTTAGCTGGCTGATATCGGTCTCTGACAGCGCCACATTTAGGCTTCTATAGTGGCTGGTTAACCTCTGTAGCTCTGCCCCATGGTTCTGCAGGAGCGGCTGCAAAACAGAGACATCGTTGGCAATCGACTCCAGATAAAAAACTTGCTCGGCGGCGGAAACATTTGTTGCATCCATCGCATTTTGAATTGCAACAAGCGCATCCGGGCCAGCCATTTGTTGTAGTTTCTCGATGGTTAACCCGACTTTTGGGGCTATGTTATCCATCCAGTCCTTGAACTCGCCGCCGCCAGTAGCCGAGAAGTCGCCGAGCTTATCCTGTACGTCTTTGAGCATGTCTGACAGCTGATCGCCGCTAACGTTGTATTGCTCTGTCGCGTATGTCAGCTCCTGCATCACCTCCACAGACACGCCAGCTTTCAGGGCCATCTGCTCCATCTCTCGGCCCTGCTGAGCCAGCGAGCTAACCGAGGCAGCAAGACCCACAGCCGTACCAGTCAGACCGAGTACGGCACCTTGCACCACACTGAATCCCTGCACGATAGCGACAGATTTTTCAGATAACAGATCGGCGGTATCGTTGAATGAACGACCAAAACCAAACGTGGCATCCTCGGCGTTTTTTGCATCTTGCGCGTAGCTTTTCAGTACCCCGATAGCTGAGCGAACATCCGCATTCAGCTTGCTTGGGTCAGCACTGAGCAGCACTCTTAGATCAGCGACATCAGTCGTCATGTAAAAGACTCCACACCGGGGATAGTGGCGGCGAGCGCAGCCACATCGTCACAGCTCTGCTCTGGTCGTTCAGGGCGGTTGTAGTAAAAATCAGAGGGGGCTGGGCAGTTCTCGGCGCCAAGGTGCGGCAGCAGGTTGGTGTAGCAGATCTGCCCCATTTTATACTGGCCGAGCCGGTAATCGAACGGGTATTCGGCGAAGTGGCCGCACCACTCGATATACTCGGTGCTGCTGATCTCGCTCAGCATCCGCCGCCAGTCCAGGCGGCGACACTGGCGGGCCATCATCATGACCCGCTGGCGCTCCCCCTCTAACCTTTTTTTGGGTCAACCGGCTCCGGCTTTTCCGCATCTTCGGCATCCGCTTTGGCGAGGCTGGCCAGCCCGCTGATCTCCTTGACTGCCATCGCCATGCGCAGCACATGGGCCGAGTCTGGGTAATGGGCCAGCACCCAGGCTTTCATCTGCTCGATATCGAGCTCTGGGTGCTTGTGGTGCAGCCCCATCGCGGCCAGCAGCAGATTCAGCTCGTAGGTGATGCGGTGAATGGCCAGCAGGGTTTTCTGCTGTGCGCGCTGACTGGCTTGCTCGTCCACCTCCGGCCAGTCAACGGAGAGCAGGGCCGCCTGATAGTCAAACAGCTGCAGGCCGTTTAGCTGCTGCAGCTCGACCTTTTCAGAGCCAACCTTGCTGGTGAGTGTCAGCGTGCGGCGGGCAACCAGGGCACTCATGCCGCATCCTCTTCGGCCAGAGACGGCTTGCCGGAGAGATCCACCTTCACGGTGCGGGTGATGGTCTCCTTGATAGCGATAGGCTTGCCGATGCTGGAGATAAAGCCGTAGAAGCCATCCACCTTGCCGTTCGGGTACTTGATCAGGAACCAGCGCAGTTCTCCGCCCAATTCAGTGACCAGGGTTTTCTGGGCCGCGTCATCCGGTTTCCATGCCAGGGTGAAGCCCAGCTGACCCGCATCTTTCTGGCCAGGGGTTTTCTCTTTCCAGTCCGGGTTGGCCGCATCGAGATAATTCTCTTCAGTTGTCTCGACCGACATATCCGGTGGGGTCAGCTCTTTGATATCCGCCAGCCGCACCACTGAATCAGCGGTGGCGATGCTAGGCTTGGTCGGCCCCGGCACTTTGGCCATATAGAGCTCGGTGCCAGCGCCCTTGACGGTTTTATTGGTATCGGTCATCAGTTATCACTCCAACTTGCGTTAAAGGTCAGGGTCAGGCTGGACAGCCCGGTGCCCTGTTCGTCCAGGCCATAGCTCCAGTTGGCCAGCTCCAGCCCCTCATTAAGCAGGCCGTTCAGGTTGGCGCCGGCCAGTGGGTCGAGATTCTCTGCCAGCACATCGAGCTCGGCATCGGCCTGGTTGCTCTCCATCACATAGAGCGACACCATCAGCTGGGCGCTGTCGCCTGGCATGTCAAGCGCATACTCGGAGGGGGCGCCCTCCATCAGGTAGCAGAAGGCCACCGGCAGATCTTCCTGGTCAATCGAGAATGGCCGGTTGGCAAAAACCACCCCAGGGGATGGGCTAGGATTGCGGCCAAGCAGTTCGACAACCTTATGGGCCAGCGCCTGCCGGATAAGGGTTCGTTTGGTCATAGTGAGTCCAATAAAAAACCCGCCGAAGCGGGTTATTTGGTGGTTGAGGTTTGCCGCCTGGCATCCCATCGGTTGAACATGCCGTTGAGTACCAGCGTCATGCCGACCGTGATGGCAAAGCCAAGCCAGCCGCCCTGATAGGTGCCCGCCGCGATCAGCGCCAGCATCAGCAGGGCCACGGCGATTTTCAGGATGATCATGCTCTCTCCTTCTGTTGAGATCAGGATCCTAGCCTCATTTAATCGCCAGTTGAAGCTGACGCAGCAGCGCCTGCTGCATTTCGCGGGGCATGTCACGGCTCATCGCTGCTTTTGCCTCGCGCTCGTAGTGCTCGGTGATCGGGGTGACCAGCGGGATCCGCATCACTTCCAGGGCGTGACGCCCCTTGCCGACACGGCGCAGGATCTGCCAGCTCCTGAGTTTCGTGTCAGAATACTTACCGCCGCGGCGATACTCACCGAACCCCTTTGAACCATCAGCAACAAAACCACCGGATACGCGATGGCGGCCAACCTGCATGTCGCCAGCCTGATAAGTCCCCCCACGCCTTGTCAGCCTCTGCTGAGCAGGGCCGAGCTTGATCATGGGGATTGGGCGGCGGCGAACCCTGATCACTGAGTTAGGTGACTGTGGGGTGGCCTTGAATATCTTCACTCGTGGCCTTAGCAACTTGGCCGGAACCTTCACTCTCTCGTCCTTTGCCGTCATCCTTATTGCCCTACCTGATGCACGAACACTGATCCGGTTAACGGCTTGCGCACTAGCCTTTGGAACAACCTTGGCATGTATGGCAGTAAGATTATCAACGGCTTTTTCAAGGTCTTTCTGGATGGCCATACCGCCTCACTTGATGGGAATGATCAGCTGACCTGCTCTCATATAGGGGACCTCTCTGACGGTAGTAACCAGGCCAAGGCTTGGCACCTCTACCTTGTCACCGTTACGGAAACGCACCCCTGGCGGCGGGCAGCTCACCGCGAGCTCGCGCAGCACTGTCGCCACCTGGGCAAACGCATCTGGCTGTTCGTCATAGATCACGGTCAGCGGCTGCCCGGCGACAACGGCAGGGATCCCCATGGCCTGATCAACGGCCACATTGAGGCGACTGACAGCCCGCTGCCAACGGGAGCCGGTCACCATTACTGGACGATCAGCGCGTCGGCGTAACCGCTGGCGCCGCTACTGACCAGCTTGCCGAAGTCGTCCGCGTCCTTGGTGGTGTCCGCGACCAGCTTGTCACCATCCCATTTGACGGCAGCACCAACCGTGGTCAGCGTAGTGTCGCATGGGAGAGACCAGACACCGGACAGGGCGCCGGTAAACTCGGCTCCGGCAGCGGCTGTCTCCAGCGGGACAACCGTCAGAGCGCCCATCTTGATAGGCTTGCCGGCAACCACACCACCGGTCGGGGCGACAAACGCCAGCTGGGAGCCGGTACAAACGAAATTCTTTGCCATGTTGTGTTCCTGTTGTTTGCCAAAAGATGGCCCGCCGTGGGCGGGCCGTTCCGATTACTTGCCGGCAGCCTTGACCAGGCCGCGATGGTCGAGGGCAGAAACCCCCGCATCGATGCGAACCTTGGTGGTCACGCCGTCAACGGTGAAGCCTTCCTGCTGCTCAATCCATGGCGCATCCATGCCGTCCAGATAGGCAACCTCAACCGTGTCGCCACCCTGCGCAGCCAGGAACCACTGGGCCACATCGCTATCGGAGAGGCGCGGCTCACCGATCACCTCGGCAAAGCCCTTGAGCGGGTTGCTGATGCCGGAGTTGGCATCGGCTCCTGGGACGGAGGTGCTGTTGATCAGCTGTAGCGCGGTATCTTCCAGCTCAATCGGCACCAGAACAAAGCCCGGGCGGATGTTGAGAGCGCGACCATTACCACCTTCTGCGGCCGCCTTCTGGCTGCGCATCAGCGCCTTGGCAGCAGAGAGTGCCTTGATGCTCATGGCAGAGTCTGCACCGCTCAGCATGTTGTGGTGATCGGCGTGGAACAACGCCTTGTTGTCCGGCATCTTGATGTTCTTGGTCAACACGGCATAGACCAGATCTGCGATGGTGCCACGCGCCGCCGCACCCATCAGTTTCGGGATGCGGGTCAGCAGGTCGAGGTCATCGTTGATGATCGCCTGGCGGGTGATGCAGAACAGCTCGCCATAGGTCGCCAGCTGGATGGTGGCGCCGGTGTCGTTCAGGGTGATGTGCTTGTACTCAGCACCCTCTCGCACTTTGCGCAGGCTGGCGATATCACCCAAGCCGACACGCTGTGCCACCTTGAAGTCGGACAAGGTGCCCTTGCGCGTCCACTTCTCGAAAGTCTCGTTGGCGGATTCCCAACCTTCCAGCACTGACTTGTTGGATACATCCATCAGGATCTTGCCAAAGTCGGAACTGGTGTGGGTGAAGGCCATGCCGACATAGTTCATCGGGCTCATGCCGGAGGTGGATACCCCGCGACCTTCCAGTGATGCCCGCGCCAGCTCGCGCAAGCTGAAACCGTCATAGCGGTTGTCACGCTCTTTCTCTGCATGACCACAGCGGGCCATCAGGGAGGCGCGAACAGAGTCGCCGATCAGGTTGCCGTTGCCAGCGTGGATATGCACGGTGGAACCCAGCGGGCCGGTTTCACTGGCGCCGGTGCCCAGCGCGGCCTTGATTTTCTCTTTAGCGGCTGCGGCGGAAACATCCATATCAGCCAGGCACTCGGCCATCAGCTCAGGGAAGCGGCCGCCGGTCAGCGCAAACAGATCCTGAATGTCATTGCGGCGAGCCTGCTCCTGTCGCTTGAAGGCAGCGACAGCATCATCACCAGCGGGCTGCTGGGGTTGGCCAGGCAAAACGGCGGTCGTGGTGGGATTGGCCGGTACAGGAGCAGCTGTGCCAGCGTTCGCTTTGGCGCCGAACAGGGTTCGGGCCTGGGTAGGAATGTTGTTAAAGTCTTTCATCTTGTTCTCGTTCACGTAGGCGGCAGCCGAGATCGGCTCTTCCAGGACATCGACAAACCCCATCTCTTTGGCCTGCAGGCCATCGAGCCAGGTATCTGCCGACAGTAGCGCGGCCAGCTCCTCGCGGGGCTTGCCGGTTTTATTCTCGTAGGCGTTGAGCAGCAGCGCCTCGTTGCGATCCAGCCAATCGGCCAGATCTCGCAAGTCGTCCGCATTGCCGACTGCGCCAGACCACGGCTTGTGGATCATCACCCAGGCATTGCTCGGCATATGCACGGTGGCATTGGGCAGGCAGAGAATGACCGAGGCCATACTGGCCGCCAGGCCATCGTTCCAGATGTCGATCTTGCAGGTGAGGCGGGCCAGGGTGTTGTAGATGGCAAACCCGTCCATCACATCACCGCCGGGGCTGTGAATGTGCAGATTGATTTGCTTGGCACTAAACACCCCGGCGGCCTTGCAGTCCGAGATGAATTGTTGAGCCGACACACCCCAGTAGCCGATCACGTCATAGATGTAGATCTCTACCGTGGGCTCTGAGGCGGCCAGGGCGTTGATGGTGTACCAGCTGCGGGGGCTCTGGTTATCGGCGGCGGGTTGGTCGCTGGCGGCCTCCGCTCGCGCTGGCATCAGCGCGGTCAGGACCGCCGCCGTCAGGTGGTGCTTTTTCACTGGGTTGTGCTCCTGGATCATTGGCTGGGTTGGAATCGGTGATGACGTTGTTTTGCTTCTCCCATTCCAGTTCGGAAAGACGCTGGTCCCGCACCTCGTCAGGGTTCCTGTTGCGAGCCCGGATCCACTCAGTCACCGTGCCAGCACTACCACGAATCACAGCTTTCCAGCCGTTGGCCTCGCGCTCCGGGTCAATCCAGGGCATGACAGGGGCCAGATAGATGGCATCGAACAGGGTTTTCATATCCAGCTCGGGAGGCAACTCGAGCGGGTCTTTGCTGCGCAGGATTTCGGCTCGCAGCCAATCCCGAAAAACAGGGCGCGACCAGTTGGCCACAAACTCATCCTGCAGCACGGCAAAGCCTTCCCACCCCTCAACCAGCTCCTGGCGCTGGGCGGAATAGGTGCCGTCATAGTCGCGGGCCACGCTCGAATACTGGCTGCGGGTGCCAGCACAGGATGAGCGCAGCTGACCCGATCGCCAGACGTTCAGAGCGGTGTTTGGCCGGTTGGACTGGATAACCCCGACATCCTCGCCGGGGCGCAGGTCGTCAAAGGTCATGCCCGGCGTGATGTCGATCATTCGCTGCGCTTGCGCGGGTGAACCATCTGGCGGCGCCTGGTATCCCTCCGGGTGTTCCTTCTTGATGAAGAAGGCGAGCGAGGCGCTGATCCGGGCGGCTACGCGCTCGGCCTCTTCCACCGACTTGAGGTCAGCGAGGCGAGTGATGACACCGTGCAGCAGCGTAACGCCGCGCAGCTGATGGATCCGCTTGCGCAGGGCCAGGTGATACATCTCGCTGGCTTCAACCTCCTTGGTGCGGTAGCGATAGCCCTGCATTTCGCCGGGGTGATCGAACATCACAAAGTAGGATTTCGGACGGCGCCAGGCATCGAGCTTGATCCCCTGCCTGACGCCATCCGCCACGCTGTTCATCTCGAACGGCACAAAGTCAGGCTCCAGCACCTCCACCGAAAAGGGTGTATCCGAGTGATGCTGATAGCCCTTGATGGTGCCGAGCAGGCGGCGGCCAAACACCTCTCCATCGCGCAACCAGGTGCGGCAGACCAGCCGCTCCATGGCGGGACGGGTGTAGGTGCCGGTGGTTTCCGGTTTGAGTGACCAGGCAGCCCAGCGGCGGCGGATATCCTTGGCGAGGTCATCCAGCAACTGTCCATCGACCGAGCGGGGCTGCGGCTCGATCTGGATGCCTTTGCCGCCGACAATCCGCTCCTCCATCTTGTCGAGAAGGCCGATCACAATGTCATGGTTTTCGTCCAGGGCTCTGGCCTGCTCGCGCAAGCTGATCGCCGATTGCTGGGTGGCCACGTTGGCGCCACGCCGTTCCCGCTTGGCCTGATGGGTTCTAGACGGCATTGCCGCCTCGTAGGCCATCATTCGCAAGCGGTCGCGCATCCGGTTGGCTGCCCAGCCGGGGGAGATAAACCCGACCAACTTATCTATGGCTCTCATGTAAACCTCGCGGCGGCATAGGGCTGACGGGCAGGGTTGGCCACGCTGGCGCGGCGCTGCTCCCACTCCCGCCGACCAGAGCGGAGTTCGTTGAGGTTTTCAGAGGTCACAGTGCGGCCCTGGAACGTTACCTGCTTGCCGGCCAGCACATCGCGCTCGGCCTGCAGGTACAGCTCGATCATGCTGTCGATATCGCTCAGCTTCACAGCCAGCCTCCTGAGTTTGTGCCGAGCCAGCTGTTGCCTGCTGCCGTGGGTCTTGGCTGCGGGCGGGATACCGGCTCGGCGTGGTTGATAGTGGTTGGCTGATGCCGGGCGACCAGGCGCCAGCCTTTGTGCTGGACGCCAAGGCGCACGGCGGCCAGTGAGTAACCCGCGCAGTCAGTGGGCTCGTTGCGGGCGCCGGATGGGTTAACCCAGCGATAGACGCGGCGGCCCTTGATAAACTCCAGCCGCTTTCGCTCACAGGTCAGCCCCTTGAAATAGTGTTCATCTGCCCACTCGGCGACAGGGTGGTGCCGGTAACCAGGCAGCGGCCCGGATAGCGATGCAGGCACATCGGCCAGGCGGGCGTAGATCACGTCCTTGGCGGTGTCGGTGCCGACCTCCGACAGGTAAACGCCCTGCCGGTTCTTCTTGCGCGGGAAGGTGATGATGGGTTTGCCCATCACCGTGGCCCCCTTGATAGGGATATATTTGCGCGGGTTGCGGCGACAGAACTGATAGACCTCATCGGTGTAGTGACCACCCGAGTCAATCAGCACCAGGCCGATATCCATCACCTCACCGTTGGCCTTGATAAACTGGCGCGAGAACTGCTCGTGCAGTCGATCCCAGATCTCGGTGTGCCCGAGGTTGCCGTACAGGCGCTGGTAGTCGATCACCCAATGCTCCTCCCCCACGCCCCAGCCGGTGATCTCGAACTCGAAACGGTCATCCTGGGTATCAGCCCCGACAGTGATATAGAGCACCCCATCAGGGACGGGGTGCGGCCATACCTCGCGGCGGGCGGCAAGCGCCTCCCACTCCAGTTTCTCACCGGTCTCCTCTTCCCAGGTCTCGCCCAGCGTGGTGTTGACGAAGGTCTTTAGCTTGCCCTGGTCATCCTTCGCTTTGAGGAAGTCAGAGACAATCCGCACCCATGTCGTCAGCGGGCTGTAGGCCGTCCAGATATGGAAGGTCACCGACTCGGGCGGCGGGATCGGCTGGTCGTCACTGTCGAACCAGTCGATGGAATCCCGCGTCCAGATGCCGGTTCGCTCACAGATCCAGCGTTCCACCGTCTCGTAATCCATCTCATGCTGACGAATGGCACAGCCATTTGCCTCGCACAGATAGAACGCCGAGTTGTGGTTGTTACCGTCCCACTTGATCCCGAACTCGGCATCGGGGCCGCCCCACTTGAGGTACTGCTCGGCATGGCAATGTGGGCACTTCACGTGATAACGCATCAGGTGTTGCGATTCGCTGGCCGCCCGCTCTATCTGGCACTGCCCCGCGATCTTGGGGGTAGAGCCACGGATTGATTTTGGGTGGGTCGAGCCCTCCATCCGCTTGTCACCGAGGAACGTGGGCGAACCCTCGTGATCGATGTCAGCATCGAAGGCGGCCAGCTCGTCATAGATACCGAAGTCGGGAGAGGCTTCTCGGTAGTTTGCCGCCGCTTTACCACCCCGGATCTCTAACCCTCGCCCGTTGGCGAATCGCTTGAGCTCCAGCGTGTTGTCTTTGTGCTTCTTCCCATACCAGGGCGCGAGCGCCTTTAGTCTGGGGACATCACGGATCATGGGGTCAACGTGCTTTTTGACGAACTTTTCAGCATCACCATCAGTGGGATGCCAGATCAGTCCGTTGCGCTTCTTGTGCTCCAACAGGTAAGCGGCCACACCGAGCAGCATCTTGGTGTAACCAACCCGCGCCGACTTGACGAAATTGACCTCTCGAATGTCGTCATTGGCCATCGCGTTGATGATGGCCACCTGGAACGGCAGCGACTTCCAGCGGCCCTCCTGATAGGAGGACTCCACCGGCAGGTAGTAATGGTCATCCATCCACTCGGCGGCGGTCTGCACCGGCGGCCTGAGCAGGGCTGACAGCCCAAGGTTTACGGCAGCCGCCAGGCTACTTACTTGTGCTGTCGATATATTCATCCAGTAACTCCGGCAGCAGATCACCCAGGGAGGCCGCCTCGTTGCTGGCTATGACCAGTTCGCGCTGGAGCCCCTCGATGTGCTTGGTCTGCAATTCGGGATAACGGCGGCGCATAGTGAGTGGAACGGTGTCGAGCAGACTGCTGACCTTTGCGGCGATGCGCGTCAGAGCGAACGTTGCAAACTCGGTCGGCACCTGATGGCGCTCAGCGATCCGGTTCTCGCGCTCGGCCTTGTCGGCCTGCTCCTTGGTGAGCCTCCACCGTTGGAAGTCCAGTTGATCCTCATCCATGTCTTGAGGATCCGTTGGTTGGTGTTTTTGGATCGCGTTCTCGATCCGGTTATCCACAACCGAGCGCACATCAAAGTAAACGTTGCGCCCGATCTTTTTTACTGGCTTAACTCCCCACTTATCAAAGGCTTGCACCGAGATCCCCAGGCTTGCAGCCATGTCGGATTTTTTCAGCCAGCCAGGCGCAGGGCGATCCTTGTCTGATGGCTCTGACATGAAAACAACAACCTCACTTCTTGGGGTTTCATATGTAGTGAAAAACCGCGCCCCGTCCGACCCGTAAGGCCGGGGGGTGGCTGGGAGTACCTTTACCCTGGGGGGTGGGGTATTGCGGTAGTTGGGTTAACGGGGTTGAGTCAATGAGAGATAGGCTCTTTCGCAGGCTAGTCCTGACGCTCGAGCTCGGTCATACGCTGCTGCCAGCTCACCCGCTCTTTCATCAGCCCGGCTGAGCAGGTCGGCGAGCACCATGGCAGGATGTCCGGCTGCCGGGCCTCCTTGGGCAGCCCCGGGATTGCTGGCGCACTGACTTGCTCGGGCTGCCAGGCGGCGGGCTTGCTCGCGCAGCCGGCCAGACTCAAGGTCAGCAGCAGCGGCATCAGCCTGCGCTTGGGCGATTTCTTCTTGTGCATGGTCTCTCACCTCATCGATTTCAGCCTGCCGGCGCTGCTCTTCCTCCCGAGCCTTCAGCTCAGCCTTAGTTCTGGCTGTGGCAAGGCGGGCAGCCTCTTCATTCCACTTTGCCTGCCAGGTCTTGCGCTCCCCCTCCTCCCCAGCAGCATGACCGGAGCGATAGAGCGCCACACCGCCGCCGGCCAGGGCGGCTATCACCAAGGCACCGGCCAGGAACGGCAGCACCTTGCTCTGCTGAGTCACTCCCATCACACCCCCTTGCACTTCGCATTGAGGCGCAGCCGGTCTTTCCAGAGCCCGGGGCATACCCGGTTCCCCGGTACCGAGCAGTCCTGGTTGCCGGAACGCTTGAATAGCAGGATCGCCTCGCAGGCCCCGGGGTAGTCGCCAGCGTTCAGGCGCTTCACGATGGTGGATCGGCAGAAGGCGCCGGGACCGATGTTGTGGGAGAGCTCGACATAGGCGTCGAACTCATACTGGTGGAGTGGCACCTTGATGCAGGCCTTGAGGGCATTCTCGAACACCCGCACCTCCCGAAGGCTCCTGTTCACCGCGGCGACGGGCGTGATGGTGTCACCCATCTTGACCCCTTCGGTGCTCCCAAAGCCGATAGTGGGGAGCTTGGTACCGTGTACTGGGTCGGGGTAAGCCATCGGCTCAAACCCCTCCCGATTCAGGATCCCCACAAAGCCGGCAGCACTGAGAGTGAGCGCCGCTATGGCAATTCGTACTTTTGTCATGCCTACCCCACCTGCTTGGCGCGTGGCTTGATGATGTTCGACCAGATAAACCAGCCGATCTGAACCGAAAGCCACACAAGCGTCGCGATCAGCACCCAGTCATTCAAAGAGACACCAGCCCACGACATACTCACCACCGCTACAGGAGGGGCAGATTTCGCAGTTTCACCGACCACAGTGGTAGCGATCTGCTCATGGCCTTGATTCATGAATCCACCCCAGAAACGAAAAAACCCCGGCTAAGCCGCAATGCTGTTCAGATAAGCACTTTTTTGACTGATTATTCATAAATTGGATTTGAGTTGAGGGGGCAAGGCTGTGTCCAGTCGATCTTCCTCCAGCCTTTATCCAGCGGGGCTTGCAATAGAAAGAGGGAGGCATCATGCCTCCCTCGATTTTTTGTCCTGATACTACGTGGACTGGAACTCAAATTCTCTTAAGTGAACAGCATTGCGGCTAAGCCGAGGTTTGAGAGCAAGAAACAAAAAAAACCGCAACCTTTCGGGTGCAGTCTTCCATCGTTGGCAATCAGCCTACACAAAATTGCAGGTGGCCGTCAAGCCACCCTCACCTGCACAAGCAACAACCCCGCCGAAGCGGGGTTCTAGGGGCAAGTGACTTACCGCGTCGTATACCAATAGCGCGTCTGCGCCGCTGACTCCTGCTGGTGGCACCAATCCAGCACGGCCAGATAGAGCGGATACCAGCCCAGCTCCCATTGCCCACGGGTCAGTCCACCAGCCAACGGTTCAATGGCGCGTCTGATCTGAGTACCCGGGATGGGGCGTAGCCCGGTACCACCACAGCGTGGGCACACCTTATCAATCGCCTTGCCGTGCAGGCGGCTCAGTTCCAGGTCGCGGATCACTCCCCGCCCCCGGCAGAACTGCGGGTGACAGGAAGCCCCAGGAGTGTCAGCAGTGCGGCAGTAGTGTTCCAGGGCCAGCTCGGCCACCCGGCGCAAGGCCATGCCATGGCCACGTTCCTTGTTGGCCCCCACATAGCGGGGGGCAATCTTGGCGCACTCGGCTTGCACAGCCAGCAGGGCCTTCTTGGCATCCCCTAGGTCTTTGCAGTAACGCGCCATCACCAGCGCCATGCCGGCACCATTGTGCTTCTGAACCATTCCCAATGCCGTCATTACATCACTCTTTGTCAAATGAGAACGCCCCGTTGACTGCGCCTGATAGGCCTGCAGCATCACAGAACGCGGATCCCCAACCGTAATTGCATACTCAAAGCGCATCCATTACCTCCACCGACACCGAAACCTTGCCTCCCTTCACCACTTTGCCGCGCTGTACCGTCAGCAGGTCGATCTGGCTGTCATCCAGCCACACCCCGGCGTGGGTCAGCGCATCCAGCGTCGCCTTGAGCATATTGTCCAGATCCCGGGCGCGGCGATCGGGCGGGCAAGCCAGCAGCACTACCTGCAAGCGGCCATCGAGGCGCATGCCAGCCAACCGGCTGATCAGGCACTGCTGGGCGGCAGCAGCACGAAAGCGTCGTCCCTTCTCACTCAGCAAGGTTCTCGGCTTGCCGCCCACGGCCACATTGCGCCAGATCTGATTGGTTGAAGGGGGCCACGGCAGGGTCACTGTCCATGAATCAGCTTTTGGCATTGAACACTCCCAAGGAGCAAGCCAGCTCCAGTGTGTTGATAACGTGCTCCAGCTGCGAACCGTGCTGGGCCTCCCAGGCCTTCCACCCGATCCGGTGCAACTCCATGTGTGGCTGGTGGGCTAGCGGGAACACCATCAGATCGTGTGCCTTGCTACCCATCACACTCATCCCGTGACCCACCACATGGTGCGCCTCGACCCCCTCACGCTGGCCGGTCACCACACAGGGCAACTGCCGGACAAAGGCCAGGTAGGCCGCGCACTCCCAGCGCTGGCGTTTTGGCTTGCCCAGGTGCAGGGCCGCGGGCTCCGGATCGATATGACGGATGGCAGGTTTGGCATTGATGCGGGGCCGCAGATCGGCGAGCGGGTCACTCTCGGTCACTTCCAGGCGGTGCTGGCGATAGCGGGCATCCGTCTCCCGGTGACCGCGGGGTGACCACTTGCGATCCGGTTCGATGGGGGCCAGGCGGCAGGCCGCACGAAGCAGCGGATCCGGCAGTGACGGCAACACCTTGAAGACGGTCGCCCACCAGCACAGATCCCGGGCGGTGAGCTCTGGCACGGCCACCCCGCACCAGCCAGCCACCCGCTGCAACACCACCCGCGCCAGCCAGTCGGCCACATCAGCGAGGCGGAGCGGCAGCTGCCCGGCGTGGTGCTCGTTGTCGTGATGCCAGCACAAAGGCAGATGGACCCCCTCCACCTCTGCGGTGACGGTTTCCCCAATGCAGCCATCGGCTATCACGCAAGCAGTGGCATTGGCGGTCAGCAGCTCCCCGCCGGCGGCATTCACCACCGCGGCGCAGGCCAGGGCCCCCGCCAGCTCGGGGAACTGGGCCAGCAGGTCGCCACCCAGATCGCGCACCAGGCGCACCGGCTTGCCTGACAGCTGATGGCGCACCGCTGGCAGGTCGTCCCCCAGCGGCACCAGGGCCAGGCCCAGTGCCTCCACAAATACGGCGTTGGCCATCGTCATGCTTGCCCCCTGATCGCGTTCAACTGCTGGCGGAACCACTCGCGGTGCAAGTCCTCCACCTCCTCGATGGCGGCCACCACCACCTCACGCCCGATCTCATTGCGCCGCCGGCGCCAGACCAGCAGGTGCGCCTGCTTGATCAACTCAATGCGCTGCCGTTCAGACGATGGCAACAGGGCCAGGTTGTGACTCATGCCGCCACCCCGCGCAGGATGCCGTCACGGATCAGTCGCTCCACCAGCCACTGCTGGCCCTTGCCGGTGATCAGGGGGGTGAAGCTGATCCGCCGCTCGCCGTTGCTGTCAAACGAGCTCTCCCGGGTCGCGAACAGCCCTCGGTCCACATACTCCTGCATCGGCAGGTTCCAGCGCTCCCCGCGGCAACTCATCAAGATCTTGCGTTCCCTCAGCAGGGTGAACAGGGTATTGGGGCCAAGGCCCACCGTCTTGGCGAACGCCGACAAGGTGATCCCCTTCTCCACACTGGCGATCTGCTTCGCAAACGCCACTGCCGGGGCATCCAGCGCCACCTTTCGCTCCAACTCCATCTTCTGCTCTGCAAGCTCAGCTGCCAGCCGCAGCGCCTCCGGCAGCGTCTGGGGGATCATCATCGCGGGCTGGTGGACCTGCTGCTCCAGCTCCTGCCAGCGATCAACCACGGCAGCGGTGAATTCAGGAGACAGCCGAGCCACCAGCACCAATGAATCACGCTTGTTCAACCGGTACTCGGTGTATTCATTGCCATTGTGTTGAAATGGGAACTCAGCCAACGGCTGGGTTAATAAACCAGCAGTGAAAAGCCGATCTGCCGAGCGCTTCACGTCGGAATGATTGCTTTTCACCAACTGAGCTATCTCGCGGGTGCTCATTACCGGGCTGGCATTTGTCTTCATCAGTTCCATCACTTCACCCCCATCGACACATTCGCGGCCAGATACACAGCCAGGCCAATCATCACCACCACCATCAGGGTGCTCTTCATGAAATCGCGCATTTGATCATCTCCAACGTGGCGGGCCGCTGTTGCTGGCCGCGCAGGGCGTTTACCGCCGCCATCACTTCGCCGAGATCGGCATCCTGCACCAGGTAGTGCCCGGCACGGTGGGCGGCAGAGGTGGCCCCCAGCTGGCGCGGACAATCCGACACCTCAAGGCGCACCTGCACCGGCAGCCAATCCTTCACCTCGGGGTACACCGCTACCCGCACATGCTTGGCGGCTTTGATATCCCGCTCGCAGGCTTCACTGAATGTCACTGCCATCACTGCACCCCCAGACAACTGATGTTTGCTCTGAGCAGCGAGGCCTGCAGCGCCACTGCGTCCTTGGTGATCACATCGACCGATGACAGCTCGAAATCGTCACCTTCTCCGACACAGGCCAGCACCAGCTCGAACTCACCGGCGTTCTGTGCCATGGTCCAGCTCCAGCCGGTGGGCGCCTCCGGGATCTCGATATCGAAGGTGCAGGGCCACATCTTGTGCAGCAGAGTCATCGCAGCATTGGCGATCAGCTCGTGTTTATTGGCCACCATGCTCACCTCCCCGCTTGAACAGCTTTTTCAGGTTTGCCACGGCGCGCTGGCCGGTCTGCTGGTAAAACTCCGGGCTGTGCTGGATCTGCGCCCGGGTTGGCAGCCCCTTCATCACCTCGGCATTCAGGTCTTCACCGGCCATCATCCGGCGCACCAGCTGGGCATAGGCCTGATCGAACACGGCGCGGTAAGCGTCTGCGCTCAAGGTCTGGCGCTCCCAGCTGGTCGCCTTGGCGGCCAGCTCAACGGCGGGATGGGTGTAACGGCGGGTGCGAACCTCAACCAGCGCGCTATCCAGCGTGGGCAAGCCCAATGACTCCGGCGTTACCTCACACCACTTGATGAACTTGCTGGTGCTCGGGAAGAAGTCCCCGCCGTGGCTGCGGGCCATCCGCATCCCCAGCTGCAGCTGCTCGCGGCTGGTGCAACCGGCATCGACAAGGGCGCGGGTCCACTCGGCCAGTGCGCGGCGCTGATGGTCGTCAGTGGGGAATGCCTGCTTCCATGCCGGGAACACCGCTTTCAACTGCTCGAACAGGGTGGCCACCATCTTGGAATCCCGATCGGTCAGCGGGCGCTGCTGCGGGGTGATGGTCTCCACGGTCGGCGCGGTGGCGATCTCGTGCAGCACAGCACTGAGTGGTTTCATGGTCATCAGAAGCCCTCCTGCATGCGCTGGTTGAGCTCAGCGGCCGTCATGGTCTGGGTCAGGTCGGTGTGGTCATTGCGGCGCGGCGTGAAGGCCTGAAGGCCATTGCTGCCGCCACGGTCTTGGCACTTCGACAGCCAGGCGTTGATAAACCGGTTGATGCCGGTCTTGGTCTTGCGCTTGGTCGGGTTGGCAATCAGCCAGCCAGTCATGGTGCGCAGCTCTTGGGCTACATCCACCGCCGGATACAGGGCTTGCATCTGGGCAGCGAACGATTCGGTTACCTGATGCTCACCGCTGTTGAGCGGCATGGTGATCACCACAGGCTCTTGCGGTGCTGGCTGCTTGGCGGGCAGTAAAACAGGCTCAGCAGAAACAGATTCAATCACCACCGGCGTGGAGGCCGCGATAGCGGGCTCGGCGCTAGTGTTTTGATCTTTTGTCTTTCTTGTCTTTTGAATAGTGTCTTTTGTGTATCCCTGTTTCGGGGAATCTGCCTTCCCTGTTTTGGGGAAACTTTCCTTCCCTGTTTTGGGGAATGTTTCCCTGTTTTGTGGAATGTGCGTTTGCCACTCAGAAATGACCTTGTTCGGGCCAGTTTTACGACCACGGCTGATGAGCACACCCATGCGCAGCAACTCGTTCTTGGCAGTGCTTACCCGAGTGGCCGGGATGTTGGTCGCCTCTGCGATCTGCTCGTTGGTCATCCAGTCCATAGACTTGTTGAAGCCGTAGGTCTTGCGGATGACAGCCAGGGCCACCTTGTACTGGTGCTTGGTCAGGTCAGCCTCAATCAGCGCATCGAGCAGGTCGTTAGCCAGTCTGGTGTAACCATCATCACAATCTGCCACCATGACCTCCTGTGGCTTCGCTAGTGCGCTATGAGCGGGGAATTGAATAACGGTGGCAAGGTTACCCATGAGCCACCTCCTGCAGGTGCTGCATCAGGCAGCTCAGGTGACGCTTGGCCTGCTCGGGGGTTGCCGGGATCTTGATGCCGCGCAGCAGACCGCCATAAACCAGATAGGACTGGCCCTGACTCTCAACCAGACGCGGGATCACAGCCGGGATCACGTTGCGGCGCTTACCTTGCGCTTTGGCGCCAGCTTCGGTACGCTTATCCATGTTGTTTTCTCCAAGAAAATTGACCTCGGGTCGGGCTGTTACAGCAGCGCCGGCCCAATCTTTTTGAACTCCATTCATCACTTCGCTCCTCCTTGCACTGCCACTGGCAACGGACGTACCTGACTTGCCACTGACTCTTCCAAACTCAACAGCTCCCTGATGGCGCGATGCACTGCCGCCGTAATTGCCTGACGCTCGATCGGGTCAATCACCCCGTCCTGACGCGCCAGATGCAGCTCACCGAACACCGCCCCCACCACTGAGGTGACGGTCATCACCTGGTCGGCCAGCTCTTCCTCGCTCACCGTGCTATCCGGCAGAGCCACCAGCACATGGCCACGAGACAACGCCCAGGCTTGCAGAATGGCGTTGTCACCGGTCAGCTCGGTCACAGCCATGGCCTCAGACAGGGTCAGGTGATGGTCTTCGCACTGCGGGTTGAACTTGTTGTTCAGGGTGGTCGGGCGCTTGTTGCCCATCAGCTTGGCCAGCTCGGTGATGTTGTACCGGCGGCTCAACTGATAAGCGGCGTCAATAGGGTCAGATGCGTGGGAGTGATCCCGCTTGACTCTCGTGGTTGTTTTTTTGGCTTCTGTCATGATGGTCGCACCTGCTCAGTTTTCAGCTTCCCCTTGGTGAGGAGCTGGATCTGACAAGCGCGACCGTAAGGGATTTCTTCCCCCCATAGCGACACTGCCGACTTGCTTATGCCGAGTGCTTTCGCGGTCTTTGTTACCCCGCCAAAGTAGGCGATAACGTCTAGTTTCTTCATAGCCCCTCCTGTCGATGAGGAAAGGTTAAGCAAGCGCAACTCTCCGGTCAAGCACAATTAACGCCAAAAGGTTTAAATTACTTAACTATGAGCATCGGAGAACGCATCAAGCTGTCTAGGTCGCGCCTGAAAATGACCCAGCAGCAACTCGGCGACAAAATAGGCGCAAACAAGGCATCCATTTCACAGTGGGAGAATGGGGTGTACACCCCTGACGCAAAGAACCTTTCCGAGTTGGCAAAGGCACTCTCCGTCTCTGTGTTTTGGTTGATGGATGGGAAGGGCGAGCCTTCTGGTCAGAACATGGAAATAGCATCACCAGACACTCACCGGATCCCGGTGATCAGCTATGTGCAGGCGGGGGTATGGACAGCGCCGAACGAGATCCGCGAGTGCGATGGCAATATGGCCTACATCACCACCGATCTCGAGCTGGGCGAGCGCGCCTTTGCCATCGTGATCCGGGGTAACTCCATGGAGCCGGAATTCACCGAGGGCGATCTGGTGCTGATCGACCCGGACGAACCGCTCCACCCTGGCGACTTCGTGGTTGCCAAGAACGGCGAAGAAGAGGCCACCTTCAAGAAGTACCGCCCCCGCGGCTACAGTGAAGACGGCAAAGAGATCTTCGAGCTGGCCCCGCTCAATGACGATTACGCCACCATGCGCTCGGATCGCCAACATATCCAAATAATCGGCACCATGGTGGAGCACCGTCGCCGCAGGAAACGGCGTTAACAGCGAGTGACAATATTAGAATTGGCAATCGATACCTATCACTATTCGGCGACCCAAATTCATCGTGTGATGGATGATGGTCGTACCGGAGCCAGGTTATGCCGGTGCAGTGACGGCAACGACTATGTCATCAAGACGCTGGGGGAAGTTCCCCCCTATGAACTGATTGCCGAATGGATTTGCGCACATCTGGCCATCGCCTTCGGCCTGCCGGTTCCGCCTTGTAAGCTGGTGATCGACATGCCACGCCTGATCAAGCACAGCGGCGATGTGTGTAACGAACCCGATGATACGGTTGGCTTCGCCTCCCTCTATCAAGACACCGCAGTGACATTGACGAGGTTGGCTTCTTTATCCGTTCTGCCTCGGCTCAAAACTGACATTCTGGTTTTCGATGCTTGGATAAAAAACGGGGACCGCACCCTGTCTGGGCACGGTGGTAACGTCAATTTGCTGCAGGACATACTCAACCCACAACAACTATGGGTTTTTGATCACAATCTTGCGTTAAACCCTCATGAGAACCTTGCCACCTTGGCTACCCACCATGTGTTTTGTGGTGAAAATGCGGGGGATAGCCTGGATGACATCGTAACGAAAGCAGAATATGAAACAAAAATTCAGCACTGTATGGCGCTATTACCGCAGATCATAGCCACCATTCCAGATAGCTGGATTGAAGAGGCTAACAGCCGTTTGCCCGATGGAAAAGAGGTGATTAACGATGTCATCTCCCCCATACTGAGCAGGTATAATGACCCCGATTTTTGGAGCTGGATTACGCCATGAAGCATGAAGTGCTCTATGCCACTGTGCAGTTCCGCCCCTACCGAGAAACTGAAGAGTTTGCCAACGTAGGGGTGGTGATGTGCGCCCCTAAAGTGGGATTCTTTGACTATCGTCTTGAAACTAGAAGCTTTTTAAGGGTCACAAACTTTTTCAGTGACCTGGATCGCCAACTGCCAAACCGGGCCACTCACTATGTCGCCAGCGAGCTTGAGCGCGTCAAGCAGATGACGGCGCGTGGTTACACCCCGGAAGGCTTAAGGACGTTGTTCCAAGAGGTGACCAAGGTCAAAGAAGGGATCATCTACTACAGCCATGTGCGGCCCGCCATCATGGATGGCGAATTGCAAGATACGCTGGACGGTCTTTACCAACACTATGTTCATCACAGTTTTGCCAAACACCCCTCGGCAACCGAACAGTTGGAAAGGTCAATGCGAACACTGCTGGAGCAGCACGACCTGCGCAAATACTATCAGCAGCGTAACCTTGAAGATGCATTGGGGCTGGTCAAGGCGAACATCCCCTTCACTCATCAAAAAAATGGGAAGACCATGAAGGCTATTCGCCCCTTGAGCCTGATGCATGGCACCCCCAACAAGATTGTTGAACATGCTGAACAATGGGCTGGACGGTTTACCCGACTCTTTAGCGCCAACATCGTGACGCCAGAGACAGTCTTGCTGCCGATTGCAGAGCCGGATAACCAACAAGAGCCAGGGATAGCCAAGGCGCTGAATATGGCCAGAAACATTTTTACCGATAGCCATATCACCACTGTGTCGGCTAACGACGAAGAGAAGATATTGACCTTCGCCGCACAAATATAAAACTTACCAATGTAATAAAGCCCGCTATGTCGGGCTTTTTCTTTTTATATTTCAGGGAATGACACTGCCCACCAGCACGGTGGGCTTTTTTACACCCACACAGTTAAGCAATCACAACTTAATGCTTTACTTTTTGGTTTGGGTGGCTTAACTTAATCCCAGATACACCAGTAAACGGGATGAACCATGTCGAACCAACAACGCAAAATCGTCTACATCGCAGGGCCAATGTCTGGCCTGCCGGAATACAACCGCCCTGCCTTCAACACCGAAGCGCTCCACCAGCAGCAAAAAGGCCACATCGTACTCAACCCGGCAACCCTGCCGGACGGACTCACCCAGCAACAATACATGCAGCTCTGCTGCCCCATGGTGATGATGGCCGATGAGGTGATCATGCTGCCTGCCTGGATTAACTCCCAAGGCGCCACCGCCGAATTCAACCTCGCCATGAAGTGCGGCAAGGTCATCCGCCAAGCCGAAGATGGCTTTGCCTGGTACCCCACCAGCCCCGAGGTGGCGGCATGAACCACTACGCCCAAGCGCTGGCCGAACTGCAGGCCCAGCCTGACCACGAGCTCAAGCAGATAGGCGACCAGTGGCAGACCCCCAAGGCGCTGGCCTGGGGCCTGTTCCACCAGTTCGCCCCCACCCTGGGGCCGGTGGTGCTCGACATGTTTGCCGACGACTGCAACCACCTGGTGCCGCACTACTACGATGCCGAAGACAACGCCCTCACCCAGGAGCTGGCCGCCGACCTGCGCCGCCTCGGTGGAGCAGCTTACGCCAACCCGCCCTACTCGCGCCCCTGCACGGATAGCGAGGGGAACCCCATCACCGGGATGGAGGCCATCCTCAACTACTGCCGCGAGCAACGGGCGCTGGGCGCCAAGATCATGTTGCTCATCAAGGCCGCCACCAGCGAAACCTGGTGGCCGGAAGATGCCGACTTCATCCAGTTCATCAGCGGCCGCATCGGCTTTGAGGTACCGAGCTGGTACGTGCCCCGCGACCCGAAGAAGGACAAGCCCAGCTCTAGCGGCTTTGCCTCAGCCGTGGTGATCTTCGACGCTAGCTGGCAGGGCGAGCGCCGCCCCGAGGCACGCCTGCGCCGTGACGACCTCATCACCACCGGCACCATCATCCTCGACATGATCCACCGCCAAGCGGTAGAGCTCACCCTGGCCGCCGATCACGTTATCCGTAACGCCACGCCCAAGCTGACCCCCGTGGTCACCCAGGAGCAACCCGCCGAAACAGAACCGGCCGCGGGGGAACCACCAGCAGCCGACGATAACGAGGCCAGCGCCGCTGCGGCTGCCGAACTGGGCTATGCCGATGCCAACAGCATCATGGCCAAGCAAATTGAATGCGTTGATCTCGGCGAAGAGCAACAGGATATGGTCAGGGGTTATGTGCAAGGCTGGCTGGACGAGCCTTATCCACTCTCCGAGATCTTCTATCGGCTCGATCTGGCCGTCGCCAACCTGCTGGCCGGCAAGCCTATCCATCAGGGCTTTGTCGCAGAAGAGAGTCGTTCCCCCACCCTGCCCCACTGGCAACGCCACCCCGCAGTGAAGGGGGTTATCTACCAGATCGACGATGCGGACATCCTGACCCCGGCCAGGACCGCCGAGCTGGCCGCCTGGATCATCGACAACCTGACGGCGCTAGGCGATCTGCAGGAACTGGCCACCGCCAAGGCCGCCGAGCTGTTGGCGCAGAGTGCCGAAGCCACCATCCCAGAGCCAAACCATTCAGAGCGGCAGCTCGAGCTGCTGGATGCCCACCACCCAACCGAGGAACCCAGCACCAAGCCGCTGGAAGACTGGGCCTTCGACTACCAGAACGACGAGCTCAATCTGGGTGGCGCCGAGTGGTCATGCTTCGTCGCCGTGCTGACTGTCCTCTACGGCTCCAAGGAGCACTACACCGCCCGGGAGGTAGCGATCGCCATCTCGGTAAGCGACGAGCAGCTCATGGACGAATACACCACCCTGGACGAGGAAACCAAGACGCTGCTGCGTAAGACTGTCTCCACTCTGAAGCAGGTTGAGGGATACAACTTCACCGAGTCCTTCACCATGCTCGACCTGCACCGCCAGGAGGCCGTCATCGCCTTGCTGAACGCCCTGCATAACGAGCCGACCCTCAGCCCCGTCACGCAAAAGAGCGTGATGATCAACGCCATTACCAGAGTGAATGAGGTGGCAGCATGAGCATCATTCAGGAGGTTGCCGAGTGGGTTCATGCCCGCACCGGGCGAAGCATTGAGCGGCCGATTGGCACCATCACCACCCGCGATCGCTGGGCTGTCGTGGACGGCGACAGAATGCGAATGCTCACGGCAGAAGAAAACCTGCTGGCAATGAGCTTCCCGCGCGACATCAAGCGGCCAAACAACCACCGGTTGACCGTTCACATGGCAGGCAACGCAGTTCCGCCGCTGGCCGGAAAGCGGATCATCCATGCACTGATGGGGGCAGCATGAAAATCCAACTCACCCCGGCAATGCGCATGCAGCTGTTCTACGCCGAATCGCTCGAGATTGAACTGCCAGAAGGCTGGGCGCTGGTACCGAAACAGGCCACGCCAACCATGATCGCCGTCGGCCAGCATGCTGACGATAACGCCCCTACCCTGCGCGATGAGCAGGTGGCCCGCGTGTGGCAAGACATGGTGACCATTGCACCCACACTCGACCAGGATGGATGGAAGATATGACCAAGCAACAAGCCGCCGTACTCACCATTCTGGCACTCAACACACTGGCCGCTTTCGTGGCGCTGGCACTGATTTAAGGGGATTGCGATGAAACACGAGCTCAAGATTAAGCCGGAATACTTCGCTGCAGTTGTCAACGGCGAGAAGACATTCGAGATCCGCAACAACACCGATCGCAACTTCCAAGTCGGCGACACCCTGATTCTCAAGTCTTGGGATGGCAAGTTCAACGGAAATTTTGTGGAAAGGACGGTCAGTTACATCACCGACTTCGAGCAAAAGCCTGGATATGTGGTGCTTGGGCTGGCAAACAAGCGCGATCAGGAACTGGCCGAACAGCTTGCAGATGCAACCCGCCAGTGTGGTGTGATGGCGGAGCTGCTGAGGGAGGCAATCGGCGAAGTTCCGCAAACGCAGTCATTCCCATCACGGTGCGACGCGGCACTGGCAGGAAAACTTCCACATCAACAAGATCTGAGTCTGCTTGATTTTGCAGTTACTAGCTGGCACCAGCAGGTTGCTCACCGCCCCATGGAGAACGTTTATCGCAGGACTTTGGATAGCGTATGGAGACAGGTTATCAGGTTTGCTGGTGAAGACCCTCAATCCATTATCGGACCATCTCACGATGACTTGCTCCACAAAGAGCAAAAACAGGAAGGTGGGTCTTTATGAGCATCGTTCAAGACGTGGCCGAGTGGGTTCACACCAGAGCACAGGGGGCCGTCAGCGCTGACGTGGCGGCCGAGTTCAACGTCAGCACCTCGCGGGCCAGCGGGATCATCGCAGCCATTCACCGCGAACCGAGATTCGATACCCGGGTTGAGAAATGCCAGATCTGCAACTCGCTCGGGGCACCGGCATCAGGCCGCCGCCTCTATGTGGACAAGGTCACCCCGTCACAGTGGGAGTACAAACCGGTGATCGGCACCTATCGCAACGGCACGACCGTCCAGTTCGGCAGCATCCACGAGGCGCACCGCCAGATGGGGTTTGATCGGGAGATGATCTCCCGCTGCCTGCGCGGCAAGCAGAAGCACCACCGCGGCTACCGATGGCAGGTAGCAAAAACAGAGCAGGTGACAGGATGAAGGTACACCTCAAGGAATGGGCTGACGTTAAGCCAGGGTATCAGCAAGAAGCCTACGAGCAGTGGGATCGTGAAGGATTGGTGCCCCACTACGTCAGAAAGTGCGACCAGCTGATGGTTAAGCAAAAACACGCAGCATCGCTCACGGATAAACCGGCAGCTGTGACCTGCAAACACTGCCTTAAGGCAATGGCAAAGAGATAGATGGAGCGAATTATGGAACGGGTAACGATTGAGATAGACAGGGACGACCTGCCGACCCATACGGATGATGAGTTTGAAGAGTGGGTGCGGTTTTGTGTCGGCTATCAGGCCGATATTGATAGCACCAATCCGCTCTCGGATATGGACATGACCGCCCAGTCGGTAATGGTCGGCTGATTGATAGAGGAAAAACCATGCGACTAGGAAAATTTGCAATACAGGGTGACAGGTTCAGACGCCACGACTATGAGCTGATGCGGGCCATCCAGAAAGATATGGTCGTGCTGGATATCGAGCACAACCTCTACCGCGACACCGCCACCCACACCGCAGAGCACCCGGCATTTGATGAGGTTGAACTGGGCGAGAAGCTGCCAACCTACGAAGTGCTGGTTGACGTGGATGACAACGACAACATGGTTGTTGAATTCAAAAGGATCGCAGAATGAAACGAGGCATCAACAAGGTCATCCTGATCGGCAATCTTGGGCAGGATCCGGAAGTGCGCTACAACCAGGGCGGCGGCGCGGTGACATCCATCACCCTGGCCACCTCAGAATCATGGCGCGATAAGCAGACCGGTGAGCAGAAAGAGCGCACCGAGTGGCACCGGGTTGTTTTCTTGGGCGCGTTGGCTGAGGTTGCAGGAAAGCACCTCAAGAAAGGGACGCAGGTCTACGTCGAAGGCAAGCTGCAGACCAGAAAATGGCAGGCGCAGGACGGCAGCGACCGCTACACAACTGAGGTGTTGGTCGACAGCTTCACCGGGGTACTGCAGATGCTTGGCGGCAAGCCGCAGCAAGGCAGCCCGCAGAAGGCTCAGTCCCAGCCACCAGCCAGGCCTGCCGCCACTACATCTGCGGGCCAGCAAAGCAACGAGCCGCCATTTGATTACGATGACGACCTGCCGTTCTAGGATTCACCGGAGGATTTATGTTAGAGCCCATTGAGAAAATTGAGCAGAAAGAACTGATGGTGATGCTGGGAAAAGGTCGAACCGCCTTGTATCACCTCCGCAATAAAGACGCGACCTTTCCCAAGCCTATCGACCACCAGCCACTGCGCTGGATCAAATCACACGTCATGGCCTGGATTGACAGCCACAACCGGATCAGTGGCAACGCCTAGCTCCCGCTGGATCACTGTCCACCAGCGCTCATAGGCAGCCGCTTGATCCTCAAGCCAGTCATGTTTGTTGTAAACAGCCATCACGCCAAGCAGGGTGTGCCCCAGCATCACTTCGGTGATATGGGGCGACACCCCCATTTCCGATAACCGGGTCGACAGCGTTCGACGAGCATCATGAATCCGCCAATGGGGGATCCCCAGGCTGCTGCGTAAGCGGCTCACCAGCCGATTGCACGAGTGGATCTCCAACGGCCCATTCCCCTCCCCCTGACCTGGGAACAGATAGACCGGGTCCACCGACGCCATCGCGGCTCGTTCGAACAGTTGCTTGCCCACCGATGTAATGGGGCGGCGGATAGGCCTGCCGGTCTTGCTGATCTCCGCCGGCACGGTCCAGACCATAGACTCGAAATCCAGGTCCTGACGCTTGAGCGTTCTGGCCTCGGAAAGCCTGCACCCATAGACCAAGCAGAGCAGATGAATCACCTTGTTGCCGGTGCCTGCCCGGCTGGCCTCGATGGCACGCCAGATCTTGGCGACTTCGGGAACCGTCAACACTCGGTGTCCGGTCTTGGCGGGAGCTCCGACATCTCGAGCCCGCAGACTCATCATGTTGGGCATGTTGATCGTGCCGCGGCGAACATGCCAGTTGAAGCACGCCTTCAACGCCGTGATCACCGCCCGGGTTACCCCTGGTGCCCGCTCACTGATGGCATCGAAATAGCTCAACCACATGTCCATGGTGATCTGGTTGATTGGCCGGTCAGGCAAGCGGTTCTTCACTGACGAGAAGGTATAGCGATAGTATTTCTGGGTGCCTTCTCGGCACTCCCGCATCACGTACTTCTCGAACCACTCATCAAACAAGGCTGCAGGCGTAGGCTCGTCGCCCGAGGCACTGATCGGCGTAACACCGCTTTTGAGCTCATCGGCCTTTATCCGGGCCTCTCGCAAGGTCAGAGCCGGGTACCGACCAAGAGAGGTCCGAACCCGCTTCCCGTCGACCACATGCCGAACCTGGAACGCAACCACCCCCTTCGGTGAGACCCGGACACTCAACCCATCACCGTCGCTCACTTCGCTCGGGCCAGCATATGGTTTACCATTCACCCCTCGAAGCCAGCTATCTGATAACGCCATTGCTACCCCATTAAAATTTTGTACCACTCTCATGGGGTGTTTTGTACCAGATAATGTACCAGCAGGCCATTGAACAACGTCAGGTTTGGGTGAACGATGAAAGTGTCTTCGGAATTTGCACCTCACCAGAACAGCACTAAACCCTGAAAAATCAATCAGAAGCGCGAACATACAAGAACACATGAGCACATCAGCGAAGCAGACCACCCAGCCCACTTACTACTTCCACGACTACGAGACCTTCGGCATCAGTCCGGCCAAAGACAGGCCGTCGCAGTTTGCGGGCATTCGCACCGATGCGGATTTCAACATCATCGGCGAGCCGCTGGTGATTTACTGCAAGCCGCCGGCAGATTACCTGCCGGAGCCGGAAGCCTGCCTCATCACCGGCATCACGCCGCAAAAGGCGATGAAGGACGGCCTGTGCGAGGCGGACTTCATCCGCCAGATCCACGCAGAGTTCGCCACCCCGGGCACCTGCGTGCTCGGCTACAACAGCATCCGCTTCGATGACGAGGTGACCCGCTACACCCTCTATCGCAACTTCTATGACCCCTATGCCTACGCCTGGCAGAACGGCAACTCCCGCTGGGACATCCTCGACATGCTGCGGGCCTGCTACGCCCTGCGCCCGCAGGGGATAGAGTGGGCCCTGGACGACGAGGGCAAGCCGAGCTTCAGGCTGGAGAAGCTGACGGTGGCCAACGGCGTGGCCCACGCCAACGCCCACGATGCGCTCTCGGATGTGCTGGCCACCATCGAGATGGCCAGGCTGGTGAAAAATGCCCAGCCCAAGCTCTTCGAGTACCTCTTTGATCTTCGCAACAAGAACAAGGTGAAGGCCCTCATCGACGTGGTGACCATGAAACCCCTGGTGCACGTCTCCGGCATGTTCTCCCCCTGGCAGGGGTGTGCGAGCTGGGTGTCGCCGCTCGCCTGGCACCCCACCAACCAGAACGCGGTGATCATGGTGGATCTGACCCGTGACCCGACTCCGCTCATCGAGCTCTCCTGCGAGGAGATCCGCGAGCGCCTCTACACCAAAAAAGAGGAGCTGGGGGATCTGGCCGGCATTCCGGTCAAACTGGTGCACATCAACAAGTGCCCGGTACTGGCCCCGGCCGCCACCCTGACGCCGGAGCGGGCGGACGAGCTGGGCATCAATCGGGCTCAGTGCCGCAAGAGCCTGGATCTGCTGCGGGCCCACCCCGAGGTGCGGGAAAAACTGGTGGAGGTGTTCAACCAGGAGTTTGCCGGCAGCACCGACGGCGACCCCGACACCCAGCTCTACGCCGGCTTCTTCGGCCACGGCGACAAGTCCACCATGGATCTGGTGCGCGCCACTCCGGCGGATCTGCTGGGGGAGCGGGAGTTTGCCTTCACGGATCCCCGTCTGCCCGAGATGCTGTTCCGTTACCGCGCCCGCAACTGGCCCCACACCTTGAGCGAAGCGGAGCAGAAGCGCTGGCGCCTGCATTGCAGTGACTACTTCAGCCGCCGCCTGCCGGATTATGTGCCGCGCCTGGAAGCCCTGGCGGAACAGAACCAGGGGAACGAACGGAACTTTGCGATTCTAAAGAGTCTCTATCACTACCTTGAAAATCTGTGAGATGTGAGCCGTTTCACAGTTAAAAACCGATGCGTTTCCCCGGCTCGCGACATAATGGGCAGGGAGCCCAAGCTCCTGATAGTGTGAATATTTAGATGCGCTGACGGCATGGATGCCGTGCTTTCGACTGTTGGGGAACTCTCGTTTTATGCGTTCAGCTCTGCCTGCTTTGACACTCGTCGCCTGTGCCCTGCTGCCCCAGGCCGCCCTCGCTGGCGCCCGGTTCGAGGTGCCGGACTACCTCTTGCGCCTGCCGGAGCAGACCTACCGGCTCATCGAGCGCAATTTCAGCACCCTCTACCAGCAGACTGACTTCACCCCGCAAATCACCAACAGCTATTTCAACCACTCGGATCTCTACCGCTTCGCCGGCATTCCCCTGGCCATCACGCCGCAAAACGGCTTCCAGATGGAGGTGTTCGGCCAGCTCTACAACAAGTCGTCCCAGATCTATGCCCAGATGAGCCAGGATCTCTCCCTCTATCGCACCCTGCGGGTGGACATGATGGGGGATCAGAGCGACGAGATCGCCATCGGCATGGGGCTCGGCATCCCCCTGACAACCCGCCTCACCGTCAAGGCGCTCGCCTCCAGCAACGAGATCCCGGGCTATGGCTCCGCCAATTACGCCATCGGGATGGAGTGGCACTTCTAGAGACCATTTCGCCACTGCAAAAAGGCTCCCTCGGGAGCCTTTTTGCAGTGCAACGCCATCAGGGGTAGCGGATCACAGCCCCCTGCCCCCCTTGCAGCACCAGGGTGCTCCCCAGGGGCGTCTCGTCCCAGAAGTCCGTGCCCCCCGGCGCCAACGGGCACTCGCAGGCGTGCTCCCCCCAGTTGAACAGGCAGAGCAGCTCGCCGCCCCCGGGCAGCGCCACCCGCCCGCGCTCGAATGCCATCCCCTCGAAGCGGGCCGCCGGGGTGCGCGCGGCGCACAGGGCGAGCAGCTTGCCAAGGCGCGCCCCTTGCGCCTCGTCCAGATCCTGCAATCTGTCCCCCGCCAGTACCATGCCACCGCTCGCCACCAGGGCGGCCAGGTGAAAGTCGTACTCGGCGCGGCTCCCGTGCTGGCCCGGGATATCCCGCAGGCAGACGCAGTCGGGGTCCAGCACCCAGAGCCGCTCGTGCTGCCAGGCGCGGCAGAAGGCTTCTCGCGCTATCTGGCGAAAACGGGGGCCCTGGCGCTCCACGTCATCGCTCACCCGCATGCCGTGTACCAGGCCGAGGCTCGGCCACAGCGGCGCATTGCAGCCGAGCAGGAAGGCCCCCTCCCCGGCGCCGCGCAGGATGGCGGCCATGCCGCGCCGATAGGCCTCCACCCGGGTGGCGGCGGGGTCGTGGAAGCGACCACCGTGGATGGCCCCCCAGAAGTTGGCATCGAGCTTGAAGTAGTGAATGCCCCACTGGGTACGCAGGGTGCGAAATACCTGCTCCAGGTGCGTCTGCACCTCGGGGTGGGTGCCATCCAGCACGTACCAGGGGGTGCAGCGCCAGCCCCCGTAGGTGACCCGCTCCGAGGGGAGCGGCAGGCCATCCTCCCCTTTCACGAACCAGTCAGGGTGATCCTGGAACACTTGCGAGCCGGGCTCGGCAATAAAGGGGGCGACCCAGAGCGCAGGCTCGCAACCGGCGGCGCGGATCTCCCCTGCCAGGGCCGCCACCCCCTCCTCGAACTTGGCGGAAGGGGTGAGCCAGTCCCCCATCCTGGCCTGATAGCCATCGTCTATCTGCACGTAGCGCAGGGCCGGGAAACGCTCGGCCCGCACCGCCAGGTTCTCGCGAATGTCCGCCGCGCTCACGTTCGCGTAGTAGTGATACCAGGAGCACCAGCCGCTCGGGCGCGTGGGCACCTCCCCCACCAGGGAGCCGTGCTCGGCGGCGATATGCTGCGCCAGCGTCGCGAGCAGGGCCTCCCTGTCCGGCCCCTCCTGGCAGATCAGCGCCTCGCTCTGCCAGTGCGCACCCGGCGCCAGGGTGCGCCCTTCGGTGTTCATCACGATCTCGAGGCGCCCGTCGGGATGGAGGCGAAATTCCCCGCCAAAGCGCTGGCAGCTCGCAAAGGCCAGCAGCAGCCAGCCCCCCTCCTGCGCCACCAGCAGCAGGTTGTGCACCGTGTGGTAGCCATGGTCGGCGGTGATGCGATAGACAGACGCATCGGGGCAGCGGCCCAGGTGCTCGGGGGCATTCCAGCGTCCCCCGGTCTGGGCCAGCATCTGGAACCCCTCTCCGTAGATGGCCGCGTCGGGCGCAAGTCCGAGATCCCCCTCAAACAGCCGCCAGTGGTGGACGGCCTCGGACTGCTTCCCGGTGTTGTCAAGCCTCACCCGGCAAAGCGGCCCCTCCCACTGGCGGGTTTGCAGCAGGGTGTCAGGGAGGGCGGGATCGGCGGGCAGTTGGCGCAACCGGGCCAGGAGAGAGGGGGTCGACATGGGAACTCCTTCTTGTGAATGGGGTTGAAGCCGGGCCATTGTATCCCCTGCGGGCCAGTTGACCCTGTTCCCTCCCCCCCGTGCCTGTTAAACTGCGACCTTGCTCACACTTGCCAAGATGAGGCCCCCGTGCTGCTGCAACGCACCCTGCGCTACCTTCGTGATTTTCTGGTCATCATCGCCTGTCTGCTGGCAGGCAAGGCCATGGCGGCCATCCTGCCCTTCGCCTTCCCCGGCAGCATCATCGGCATGCTGCTGCTGTTCGTGCTGCTCTCCTTGCAGATCGTCCGCTTCTCCTGGGTCGAGCTGGGGGGCGGCCTGCTGCTGCGCCACATGGGGGTGCTGTTCGTGCCGGTGGCGGTGGGCCTGGTGGCCTGGCTCGAGCCCCTGCGCCAATCCTTCGGTCTCATCATGCTCTGCGTCGTGCTCGGCATCGTGCTCATCCTGGGCGCGGTCGGCCACCTCTATCAAAGGATGAACAAGCCATGATCCTCTGGTTCGCCCTGCCCCTCACCCTGGCCCTCTATTTCATGACCCGGGCCCTCTACCGCCGCCTGCCCTGGCCCGTCATCAATCCGGTGCTGATCCCCACCGCCGTCATCATCGGCCTGCTGCTCTGGCTCGATCTGCCTCTGGATCAGTACCAGCAGGGGGCCTCACCCCTGACCGCCCTGCTGGAACCCGCCGTGGTGGCCCTGGCCCTGCCGCTGTACCAGCAGGCGCGCCAGATCCGCGACAAGCTCACACCCATCCTGGCCTGTACCCTCACCGCGGTGCTCATCTCGGTCTGCACCACCCTGGGGGTCGGCCACCTGATGGGGGCGGATCCGGCGCTGCTCGCCTCCATCGCCACCAAGTCCATCACCACGCCGCTCGCCATGAGCGTCAGCCAGTCCCTCGGCGGCATTCCCGCCATCGCCGCCGCCGTGGTGGTGGTGGTGGGGATCCTGGGGGCCCTGGTGGGCTACCCCCTGCTCAAGCTGATGCTGGTCACCGACCCCGAGGCTCAGGGGCTCGCCATGGGAGCCTGCGCCCACGCCATCGGCACCGCCGCCTCCGCCGAGCAGGGGGTGACCCAGGGCGCCTTCTCGTCGCTGGCCATGGTGGTGTGCGGCGTGCTGACCGCGGCCATCGCCCCCCTGCTGTTCGCCCTCTACCACTGGCTGACCTGATCCCCGTTGCCATGGCCGCCCTTGCGGCCATGGCCTCTGTGCCCTTTCACCGTTTCCATCCGATACCCTCGCCTCCCTGATGCCGGGAGCTGGCGCACAGATTGCGAAAGACAAACGTTTCCTTTACCATCCCCGCCCCTTTACCCATCAAGGCGTGAGCGCGCTCACACAATTCGCCGCGCTTGCTCCCTACAATGGCCCCCCAATTGGCCTTTGAGGACACAGTATGCATCCCCGCTTTGCCAAGCCATTCGAGACCCTTTCCGCCCCGCTCCAGGCCGCCCTGCTGCCCATGCTGGGGGACGATTTCCAGGCCCGTTTCACCCCGGACCAGGTCGCGACCCTGAAAGCCGCCACCGGGCTGGATGACAGGGCCCTGCGTCTGGCCTTGCTGCCGCTGGCGGCCGCCTGCTCGGTGGCCCCCATCTCCAGGTTCTTCGTCGGCGCCATCGCCTGCGGCCTGAGCGGCACCTGGTACTTTGGCGCCAACATGGAGTTCGCGGGCCAGGGGCTGTTCCACTCGGTCCACGCCGAGCAGTCCGCCATCTCCAACGCCTGGCTGGGTGGCGAGACCGGGATCTCCGAGATCACCGTGAACTACACCCCCTGCGGCCACTGCCGCCAGTTCATGAACGAGCTGAGCACCGCCAAGACCCTGAAGGTCTCCCTGCCGGACGATCTCAGCGAGCTGCAATCCTTCCTGCCCCACTCCTTCGGCCCCGCCGATCTCGAGATCACCGATGCCCTGATGAGCCCCCAGGCTCACGACGAGCTGGTGCTCGAGAGCGACGACCCCCTGTGGCAGGCTGCGCTCGCCGCCGCCCGCCAGAGCTATGCCCCCTACAGCCAGGGCTATGCCGCGGTGGCGCTGCAGTTCGAGGACGGGCGCATCTTCTGCGGCCGCTATGCCGAGAACGCCGCCTTCAACCCGAGCCTGCCGCCGATGCAGATGGCCTGCGCCCACGCTGTGCTGGGTGGCGAGGATCTCGCCACCGTGCGCCGCGCCGTGCTGCTGGAGAGCAAGGATGGCCAGATCAGCCAGCGGGACTCCGCCCAGTCCACCCTGAAGGCGCTGGGCTCGGTCGAGCTTGAGTACAAAGCCGTCTGACCCCGGCATCCGCCAACGGGAAGGGGAGCTGCGGCTCCCCTTCTTGCTCTCTGCCCCTCACCCCCTTTCTCTGCGCCTCTGGCGCCGTGCATCAGATGCCCTCTTGCCCCATGTGAGGGCGGCCTCCCTCCGATGACCTTATTGGCAGACCTCCTCTGCGGTGGCGGGAAGCCCAGGTTAAGGGGCCA
Organism: Aeromonas sp. QDB30; assembly: GCF_027707645.1. Classification (NCBI taxonomy): domain Bacteria; kingdom Pseudomonadati; phylum Pseudomonadota; class Gammaproteobacteria; order Aeromonadales; family Aeromonadaceae; genus Aeromonas; species Aeromonas sp. QDB30. The sequence continues at coordinate 46,169 of NZ_JAPCIY010000025.1, forward strand.
AGACCCCACCCCGCCCCTTGCGGTCCCCGTGTGTGACCCCACAATGCATTTGCCAAGCCACTGGGATCCCGCCTTTCCATGGATTTTGCAAATGCTGTTCCCTCGATGCGGAGAGGTATGGCGGCGGCGGGAAACGTCGGGGAAGGGGTCAATGCCCCGCCCCCGCCCCTTGCAGCCCCCGTGTGTGACCCCAAGATGCATTTGCCAAACCACTGGGATCCCGCCTCTCCATGGATTTTGCAAATACCTTTCCCTGCCGTTCCCTCGACGCGGGGCGGTATGGCGGCGGCGGGAAACGTCGGGGAAGGGGTCAATGCCCCAGCCCCCTGTCGGCTTGCTTCCCCCTGAAATACAGCGGGGGAGCCACTGGCTCCCCCGCTGTCATTGATGTGGCCGATATGGCGGTACCGACCCCTGTCAGGACTCCCACAGGATGCGCTGGCTGCCGGACCAGCGTTCGCCGATGTCCGCGTATTTTTGTTCCAGCAGGTGGCGGCGGATCTTCATGGTGGGGGTCAGCACCCCGTTCTCGATGTTCCAGGGGCTCTTGACCACCAGGATGCCCCGCAGGCGAGCGTGGGATTCCAGCTTGTCGTTGACCCGGTTGAGGGCAGCCTCCAGCTGGGCCTCCACCCCGGCCTTGTCCCCCTTCATGGCGCTCTCGGCGAGCTGCACCAGGGCGACCGGCTGCGGCATGCCGTAGCCGATGACGCAGAGCTGCTCGATGATGGGCTCCTGCCCGAGCATCCCCTCGATGGGCACCGGGGCCACGTACTTGCCCTTGGCGGTCTTGAAGACGTCCTTCATGCGGCCGGTGATGGTGAGGTAACCCTCCCGGTCCAGCTTCCCCATGTCACCGGTGTGCAGCCAGCCCTCGGCGTCGATGGCCTCTGCACTGTGCTCGGGATCCTTGTAGTAGCCCACCATCATGCCGTCGCAGCGACAGAGGATCTCCCCCTCGTCGGAGATCTTGATGGTCACCCCGGGCCCGGCCTTGCCGACGGTGCCTATCTTGTCCGCCCGGAACGGGTAGTTGAGGGTGGAGTAGGCGTGGTTCTCGGTCATGCCCCAGGCCTCGGTGATATGGATGCCGATGCTGTGATACCACTCCAGCAGCGCCGGGGCCACCGGCGCAGAGCCGCAGCCCAGCACCCGCGCCTGATCCAGCCCCAGCCCCTTTTGCAGCTTGCTCTTGATGAGGCTGGAGACGAGGGGGATCTTGAGCAGCAGCGCCAGCTTTTTCTGGGGCAGCTTCTCGTGGATCTTGATGCGGAACATGGCCCAGAGCCGCGGCACCGAGATGAAGACGGTGGGACGGCAGCGCTTGACGTCCTCGATGAAGGTGTCGAGGGATTCGGGGAAGGCGATGGTGGCACCGCTGAACAGGCTGCCGCCGTAGATGTAGACCCGCTCGGTGATGTGGGCAAGGGGCAGGTAGGAGAAGCCGCGATCCTCGGCGGTGAGGGAGACCGCCTCCACCAGCTTCTCGCAGGACCAGGCGTAGCGCTCCACGCTCAGCATGGCCCCCTTGGGCTTGCCGGTGCTGCCGGAGGTGTAGACCAGGCTCAGCAGGGCATCCGGCGCCTGCACCGGGCTGTCCGGGATGGGGTCGTATTGCGCCAGCAGATCGTCCCACTGGTGGGTGGCCGGCATGGTGTCGTAAGGCAGGGCGATACGCAGCAGATCCCCGGGCACCCCCGCCTCCTGGCTCTTCCAGTCGTCCAGCTTGCCGACGAAGATCGCCCTGGTTTCGCTGTGGCGCAGCACGTATTCGATGGTGTCGACGTTGGCGGTGGGGTAGATGGGCACGCTCACGTATCCCCCCATCTGCATCGCCAGATCGGCGATGAACCACTGGGCGCAGTTCTTGGAGAGCAACGCCACCTTGTCACCGGGCACCAGGCCCAGGGCGCGCAGTGCCGACACCATGCGCCGCGCCTCGTCGGCGACCTCACCCCAGGTGAAGTCGACGTATTCGCGGTGGATGGTCTGACGCAGATAGATTCGGTCGGGACACTGCCGCTCCCAGTGATAGAGCATCTCGAGCGGCAGTCTGGTGGCAATGCGTGAGGTGGAGGCCATGGTTTAATCCCTGAAACAAAAGGCGAGCCTCATTATTAACCTTTTGATAACACTCAGGGAAGCAGATTACTTAAACTTGTGTTTGAACTGCGAATGGGATCAAGCTTCCGCCTGGGCCTGCAGACGCTTCCACATCTCCTGCACCAGCACCTCGTCCTGCTCGGAGAGCTCACCCTGCAAGATGGCCTCGTTCAGGCTGCGCAGCACATAGCTCTTGACGTCCCGCACCAGGGTCTTGCCCTCCAGCTCGGCGCGCGCCACCGCAAGGGAGATGTGCCCTCGCAGATAGCCGCCCGCAAACAGCTCGTCTTCGCTGGCCGTGGCGACCATGGCGTCGATCAGTCCCAACAACTTGTGTTCAAAATCGTGAATCGTCATTTAACGCAGCCTCATTTCCGGGGTTGCCGGCAAAAAATTCGGGGAGTGGAACCGCGATCCGGTTGATCGCGGCTCTCTGGCGCCAGGCCAGCCGCATCCTTGATGTCCTATTCCGGGTTGGCCACCGGGTAGATGACCTGATCCTTGTATCCCGTGGTTATGCGCAGATAACCACTCAACGACCGGTTCAGTGCCGGATCGTCGGTGTCCACCAGCAGCGGACGGCCTTCTAGCGCCGCCAGCTTGGCTTTGGTGGCGAGCACCTGGATATGCTCGCGCCCGACGGCCCGGATCACGTCTGGACTCAATTGCTGATTTCCGCGCCCGAACAGATGTCCCTGACCGCCGATCAGGGTGATGATCAGACGGCAGCGACGGCCGCGGATCCGGGTCAGGATCTCGGCGGCGGACAGATCCTGCCCGATAAGTTGGCCATTTTCCACCAGATCCACACCGAGCAAGGTATTTTCCAGACCCAGCTCCCCCATGCAGGCGGCCACCGTGCTCCCCGACCCCATCAGGTAGAGGGTATCGGGCTCCATCTGCTCCACCACACCGGCGGCAAGATCGGCGAGCACCAGCTCCTCGGACTCCCGCCCCCCCTGCTTGACCGCCTGCACGTAGCGCAGATCCCCGGGCACCAGCAGCTGGCCGTAGTGGCGGGCGCGCACCTTGCCGGCGCGAAACGCCTCCTCGTCGATGTCCATCACCTCCGCATCCACCAGGCTCAGGAGCTCCCCCGCGATCATTCTGGCCGCCACCCGGCCGCTCGCCGCCGGCGTCACCCCATAGACCCCGGAGTGGATCTTGCACCCCGCCGGGATGCCGAGCACATGGCAGGACTCCCCCACCGCCGCGCAGATGTCCCGGGCGGTGCCATCGCCACCGGCGAAGAGCAGCAGATCCACCCCGGCATCGCGCAGGGCCAGGGCGGCAGCCCGGGTGTCCTCGGCGCTCGTCTGCGCCCCGGCAGGCCGATGGACGATGCGATGGGGCAGCCCCAGCTCGGCGGCGAGGTCGGCCCCCATCTCTTCGGCCACCGTCAGCAGCTCGAATGGGGTGGTCAGCTCGCACAGGGGCAACAGGGCCTGGCGGGCCCGCTCCCGGGCCTTGGGGACGGCCCCGCGCGCCAGCGCCTCGGCGACCATGCCGTCACTGCCCTTGAGACCGACGGCCCCGCCGATGCCGGCGACGGGGTTGATGATGAGCCCTAATCGAAACATGTTTCCCTCCTGTTGGATCGCCGCCATTTTTATCTTTTCCCGCCACTGAGACAAGCCATGACCCCCTGCTAAAATGCGCGACTTCTACCTCAATCACTGTTCAACCAAGGTTCCATCATGCTGGAATGGATTGCGGACCCCTCCGCCTGGGTCGCGCTCGCCACCCTGACCCTGCTCGAGATCGTGCTCGGCATCGACAACATCATTTTCATCTCCATCCTGGTGGGTCGCCTGCCGGAAGCCCAGCGCCAGAAAGCGCGCATCCTGGGGCTGGGGCTCGCCATGGGCACCCGCATCCTGCTGCTGCTCTCCCTGGCCTGGGTGATGCGCCTCACCGAGCCCCTCTTCACCGTGCTGGGGGAAGCCATCTCGGGACGGGATCTCATCTTGCTGGTGGGGGGTCTGTTCCTCATCGCCAAGAGCACCCACGAGATCCACCAGAGCCTGGAAGGGGCCGCCGAAGAGGCGGGTGTGGTGAGCAAGACCGCGGGCTTCCTGTCCACCCTGGTGCAGATCGCCATCCTCGACATCATCTTCAGCCTGGACTCCGTCATCACAGCCGTGGGCATGGCGGATCATGTCCCTGTCATGGTGCTGGCCATCATCATCGCCGTCGGCGTCATGATGTTTGCCGCCAAGGCCATCGGCGACTTCGTCGATACCCACCCCACCATCAAGATGCTGGCCCTCTCCTTCCTTATCCTGGTCGGGGTGGCGCTGATGGCCGAAGGGCTGGATCTGCACATTCCCAAGGGTTACATCTACTTCGCCATGGCCTTCTCGCTGGTGGTGGAGATGATCAACATCCGCCTGCGCGGCCACCAGGAGCGGGCCAAGTAAACCGCGACCTGCCGAGAGATGGCCAAACAAAAAGCGCGACCCAGGGTCGCGCTTTTTTATTGCCCCGCCAACGGGGCGCCTTGGGCTCAGAGGGCGTTGCGAGCGGCCACGGCGTCCGCCAGGTTGCGCAGCAGCACCTCGGTATCGGCCCAGCCGATGCAGGCGTCGGTGATGCTCTGGCCGAAGGTGAGCTCGCACCCGTCCACCAGATCCTGACGCCCTTCCACCAGGTGACTCTCCACCATGACGCCGAACACCGCCTTGCTGCCGGTACGCAGCTGACCGGCCACGTCCTCGGCCACCAGCATCTGGTTCTTGAACTGCTTGCTGCTGTTGGCGTGGCTGAAGTCGATCATCACTTTCTGGGGCAGACCCGCCTTGTCCAGACCACTCACCACCTCATCCACGTGACGGGCGCTGTAGTTGGGCTCGCGGCCACCGCGCAGGATGATGTGACAGTCCGGGTTGCCAGCGGTCGAGACGATGGCGGAGTGGCCGTACTTGGTCACCGACAGGAAGTGATGCGGGGCGCTGGCGGCGCCGATGGCGTCGATGGCCACCTTGATGGTGCCGTCGGTGCCGTTCTTGAAGCCCACCGGGCAGGAGAGACCGGAGGCCAGCTCGCGGTGTACCTGGGATTCGGTAGTACGGGCACCGATGGCACCCCAGCTCATCAGATCCGCCACGTATTGCGGGGTGATCATGTCGAGGAACTCGGAGGCGGTCGGCAGCCCCATGTCGTTGAGATCCAGCAAGAGCTTGCGACCCAGGCGCAGGCCGTCATTGATCTGGCAGCTGTTGTCGAGGTAGGGATCGTTGATCAGCCCCTTCCAGCCCACTGTGGTACGGGGTTTTTCGAAGTAGACCCGCATCACGATCTCCAGCTGATCTTTCAGCTCGTCGCGCAGCACCTTGAGGCGTTTGCCGTATTCCAGGGCGGCGACCGGATCGTGGATGGAGCAGGGGCCGATCACCACCAGCAGGCGATCATCGTCGCCGGCCAGGATGTTGTGGATGGCCTGACGGGATTCAAACACGGTGGCCGAGGCGGTGTCGGTCGCCGGAAACTTCTCAAGCACCGCAACCGGGGGCAATAACTCTTTGATTTCACTGATACGAACGTCGTCGGTTTGATGCTGCATGACCAAGTTTCCTGCTAGATGACTGCGATAAAGAGATCTCAATCTAGCCCTGTGCCGGGTCGGTGTAAATAGAAAATTACATTCTTCGACAAGGAATTTTATTATCGCACCTTGCAAGTTTGCATAATGCTGCTAGGAGGCATGAAAAAAGGTTCTTCGCGGGATCCTGGGAAAGTGGAAGTTGACAGACAGGGTGCTGGTAAACTGGTTGTCGCCAAACACACCACCACCATCACCCTGCTGTCGCCGTGCATCATATTGATATTACCTCCTTCTGGCCAGGTTATACCGTCATCGCCCAAGCGCTTTCTGCCAACCATCACACCCTGTTTACCCTTGAGCCT